>CAXTEW010000222.1:0-4646 GCA_964243175.1 uncultured Acidobacteriaceae bacterium | reverse complement strand
CCTACCCAGGTTCAACGCGGTGACCGCCTCCTACACCACGTCCAGGGACACGACCCTGCTGGTGGCCTGGCGCCCGATGCGGCGGCTGGGCGAGGTTAGCTATAGCCTCTACCTCGTCCATTTCGCGTTTCTGGCCCCGTGTCTTGCTGCGGTGGAATGGGTGCTGCCGGGCAATGGGTGGGCGACGTTCGCGCTGCACTTTACACTGGCGGCAGGGTGTAGCTTCGGCGCGGCCTGGCGCTCACCCTTGCAAGGCGCACGGCCCGGCTTGCTCTTTTGGCGCGGGGGTGGGTCGAATAGGCAGGCGTCCTTGCGCAGCCGCGTGATCTCCACCATTCGGGCGCGCAGCCCATGCAGCAGTTCCAGGGCGGCGAACTCGCCGTCGGCGACAACGATGATGGGCCGGCCCGGCAGCCAGCGGTGGATAGTGAGGAGCATCAGGCGCGCCCACTCGGTCACGGTACGGTGGCGCTGCCCATGCCGCTCGGATCACGCCTTGCTCGGAGTGAGCGCGGTCAGCACCGGCAACGCCCAGATGCGGCCGGCGAACCGCTCCTATCGTCTTACCCGCAATCGTGCTGGAAACGCTGGTTTGTGGGCCGGTCGAGGCGCACTCCAGAGACCGCCGCTGCGCTCGGATCATCCAGCCATAAACAACCATTGGTCACGGCCACGCCTGTGTGAATGCGTGGAAGGAATCCTTGCCATCGTCTGACACCTGCCAAAGGACTGCCCCAAGCAGAACCTTCAGACTTGCTATCGCTGCTGGATCGGCTCCAGCAGCCTGGGCGAGTTGGAGAATGCTAGGCGCTGACTGGCCGCGGCCGCGCTAAACACGACGGTCAGGATCGAGGCGGCCAGCGTCAGCCCGTGAATCGTCAGCAACCAGTATACTCGCTCGAGCAGAACGAAGAACCACGCCGCAACACAGCCGCCCCCGAACCACATTGCGAGGCCCGGCCAAGTCCCCGCCATGATCGAGCGGGCAAGCGTCTGCACGGCGACGGCAAACGGCACGGCTACGACAAGGTCGATCAGGTAGTGCTGGCCCATCCCCAGCGTCGCTATCAGCGTCAGGCCGGCGAACACCAACGCAGAACGGCGTGGCCATAGCGATAGCGACCGCGTGTTCATGACGATCAGTAGAGCCCATGTTGCATGCAAGCTCGGCATGCAATTGCGGATGAACTCCGGAGCGAGCGGCGAAGCGTTCGCACTCAGCGCCGCGATATCAGGCAGCACCGGGTAGGTAGCGAAGGCGTAACGGGGGCCAGCGGCCGGGAATAGGTGATAAAGCGCTCCCCCAATACCACCCGCCAACAAGAAGGCGGTCAGCGTCACAGCCCAGTCCGGCGACTTCCGCCGCAGGTGCACTAGCACGACACACGCCATCACGAGCAGGATGTTCGCGTAGGTCAGGCTGAGCACCAGGACCACGAGGATGGTCGCAGTGGTGGGGAGCCCATACAAGGCACCCAGGACGAGGCTGACGGTGTCAAAGCCCATGGATCGGTCGATCAGGTAGGCTCGGCTGTCGAAGCTCAACGGCTCAGCGGTGCTAAGATACTGGCAGGTCTGCGCGAGCTGATGCCCGATGAACACGAGCGATCCCGCGCCCAAGATGTAGAGGGCCTGCTTGCGAAGGACCGGCGAGACAAGTGCTGCACTCCCCAAACCGGCAATGCTCACGAGCCCCAAGCAAAGCGGCAGCGCGGCCCTTTGCAGCTCGGGGCAGACGTAGGCAACGAACACGCCGAGGCAGACGCCTGCTCCGACCGTCCTGACCGTCTGCCTGCAGTTCCAGCTAAGGAGGAACTGCCCGGCTGGAAAGGCGCACAGGCACCAGGGGTCGAACGAGAAGGACAAAGCCCTGAACGCCCACCACTCGACGAGCTTGGCCAAGACGCAACAGGCCAGGCCCACCAATGCCAGCACCGCAATACTGTGTAAGCCGTAGCAACTGTTTAGCCGGTCTTCTCGCATATCGATTTGCCAATCACACATCGAGAAACGGCTTTACACTGCGCAAGACAGGCAAAATTGTCTGGTATTGCTAGCAATTGTTGTTTGACTAAATAGGTGCGGCTTTGAGGCTGAAACATGACCGACCTCGGAAACGTAGGCGATTTGGCGGGGGTAGTGGGACGCGGCAAACAACAATTCTAGACAGGGATGTTGCGCCGCGCGGGGCAGCCGCACGCTACGAGTGCGGGCCATGGAACAAACCAGCACACTCCGCGCCTGGCTGGGGAGAGGCCCAGCGATTGGGCATCCCGGTGAGCGAGCCGATCGGGCGGCTGCTCAACAAGGCACGCAGGGCGTGACCGGACCAGACCGCATTTCAACTGGAAGCTGCAACCACGTGGCCCAATCCCGCAATCTGCCCTGCCTGCCCGTTGGGCCTGCGTCAGACCAGGAAGGATACCTGTTGCCGGCGACCGGCGCGGCCAAGCACCTCAACATGGCGCGCAACCTGGCCCTGCCTATCAGCCTAGCTGCGTGCCTGATCTGCCTGCCGCTGATGAGTCATTTGAATTCCTTCGGTGACGAGGGCATCCCGCTCAACGCAGCCGACCACTTGACCGGCGGCGAGCGGCTGTATGTGGACTTCTTCGAGTTCCTGCCGCCCGGCAGCTTCCTCATCGTGCAGGCCTGGTTCCACTTGGTCGGCTCCTCCATCACCGCAATGCGCGGCCTGGCCATGCTGACGGTCTCGGCAATTGCCGTCCTGATCTACCTGTGCTGCCGCGAGGTGTTGCACCAAGGGGTTCACCGGACATCGCGCAGCAATATGGTCTCCGTGATGACTGCACTGTTCTGGCTGGCCGCGTCACCGCCGATCTGGCTGATGGAGATCAGCCACCACTGGTTCACCACCCTGTTCTCCATGATGGCCGCCCTGATGGCATTGCGGGGCTGCTGTACCACTAGGCCAGGCTTCCCAAGCCCGCACCTTCTATGTGGATTAGCCATCGGCGCTGCTACGATGGTGACGCCGACCCAGGGCGTCCTGACGCTGCTTGCCACCACGGCGTCCCTCATCGGCCCGGGCGGCATCCGGCGGTTCGCGTGGCTTGCCGCCGGGTGCGCCGCCGTGCCGTTGCTGACCCTGGCCTACATCCTCTACCAGGGCTCGTTCGCGGCAGCCGTCGCCGACATCCTGATCTTCAGCGCCACGCGCTATGCCTCGATCCAAGCGCTACCTTACGGCGACGGAGGCGGCCTGCTTCATCCCCTGGTCCTCATCCATCCGCTGAACTTTCTGCTCCTCGCCGGCGTGTGCTGGCAGGACTGGCGGGGCTGCCGGCACGACCGGGTGCTGCGGACGGCGGCAGCGTTCGCGCTGGCCGCCCTCGTAGCGGCATTTCCCCGGCCGGACCTGGTGCACCTCGGCTTCACTTTGCCTCTGGCGCTGCCGCTAACCGCTTATTGCGCCATTCGGCTAGCCCGGACCGCCGCACCCACTGTCACCCTCGTCTGCACCGCGGCTGCGATCTTCCTCATCTGTCAGGCCGCGCTCCCGCTCATTGAGTTGCTAGCCCGGGACCGTACGCACATCCTCACCGCACGGGGCGAAGCTATGTTTCCCTTCCCCGACCCGGCGGCGCTCGTCACGCGCCTCGCAGCCGAGCCCGCCTCGGAACGGGTGTTCTTCTACCCCTACATGCCGATGGTGCCCTACCTGACTGGCCGCCGGCAGGTGTCCCGCTACGACGTTTTCGTCCCTTATTTCACCACCGACCTACAATATCAGGAAGCCTGCACGCAGATGCTGCAGCAGGCTTCGCTGGTCGTGGTGGACTGGCGATGGGCCGACACGGCGTTCCTACACCAGGTCTTCCCCGCCATGCCCGATGGAAATACCCCGGCAAAGGACGCCCTTGAGGCCGTGCTGCGCAGCGGGTTCGCGCCTGTCTGGCACGCAGGGTCTTTCGAGATCCTACGCCGGATCCCCGAGGCTGCCCGGCCTGGCCCGGCCTGCACCGGCGGCACCTAATCTCCGCAACCCATCCCTGTCCGCCGCGGGTAAGACTAGCATTTTTTACCATGATCGATGGCGCTTCTTACCACTTCTGAGCACCTGATCGGGCAAATCCTTCAGCCGCGGCATGAAGGCAATGCCGAGCAACGGGCAGAGTCCGAGCCGAGCTCGGTATAAGTCGGAATCCTAGCCATAGTCCCCATTCGCTCTGTCTGACCCACATTCTTCTGCTGACCGGCTTGCAACCCATTCTCGCGTCGTCGCCGGCCATTCCCGCCGCCCTGGGAACCATCCTAGCCTGCGTCACTTTCAGCCTCCTGGTGCATTGCTTCATTGAGCACCCGCTGGGACAATCGCTCCGCCTGCCCCAGCCTATACCTGCTGCCCGCCAACACGGCATGCGTCGCCATGCCGGCGTTAGCCAGCAGATCAACCGCGCGCGGGGCGCGCACCATCATGGTAAGGCAATCAGTTACTTGGATGCTACCTGGGGTGACGCTCAGGCCCTATTTCCGTAGCAGATCCATAGGCGAACTATTCCAGACATGATGGAACCTTGACGGAGTGTCGGGCCAGTAGGACGGTCAAGGACATGGTCCCGTCCCGCAGACTGAACCGCGCCGGGTTTGCCGGAGGCTCCAACTCCTGAGAAGGTGGAGCCATG
>CAXTEW010000221.1:0-4652 GCA_964243175.1 uncultured Acidobacteriaceae bacterium | reverse complement strand
ACCCTGCAGTGCGAATCCACGCACGGCAAGCGAAGCACGCAGCAAGAACACCAAGCCTGCCACCGAACACTTAGGTAATTTTCGCTGTTGTCACCGCCGCGAGATACGCGTGCGTATCGAGCAGCGGCCGCTCCAGGGAACGCACATACTCGGTCGGCTGCTCCTCCAGACAGACCCCGGCATCGGCTGCGCGCTTGAACTCCGTGCGCATGGTCTGCATCTTGGCCTCGAGGTCGTCGAGATAGTGGAACAGCAGCGCTTCAGCCGTCATGGGCAGCTTGGGCGAGCCAAACTCCAGGCGCCCATGGTGTGAAAGCACGATGTGCAGCAGCAGGGTGCGCAGCCGGGGAGGAAAGTCCGGCAGCATGGCAATCTTTTCGTCGATCATGCCCGTGCCGATCGTGATGTGCCCGAGGAGTTGACCCTCAACCGAGTAGGAGAAGCTTGTACCCCAGCGCAGCTCGTGCAGCTTGCCTATGTCGTGCAGCATGGCTCCGGCCAGCAGGAGATCCCGGTGCACCTCGGGGTACTGCGGCAGGACGCGTTCGCATAACTCGAGCAGCGAAACCGTATGCTCCAGCAGGCCGCCGATCCAGGCATGGTGCAGCGCCTTGGCGGCAGGCGCCTCGCGAAGGGGCGCTGCTATCTTCGGGTCGGCGAGAAACAGGTCGAGCAGCGCACGCAGGTGAGGGTCTGTGAAGCTGGCCACCGAGCCGGCCAGGGTCGCCCAGAGCAGGTCAACATCCTTGCTGGTCTTGGGAACGAAGTCTCCGGCGTCATACTCCGCCGCGTCCAGCGTAGGATCCACGCGACGGAGCTTGTCGATCTTGATTTGCAGCTTGTCCTGGTAGCGGCACACCGATCCACGCAGCTTGATGATGTCCCCGGACGCGAACTCCCCCGCATCCTTCACCTCCCACATGCGCGCTTCCAGCTGGCCGGTCCGGTCCAGCAGCGTCATGGAAAGGTAGGTGGAGCTGTCAGCCTTGGTCCGAAGCTGGCGATTGGCCGCGACGAAATAGCCGGTGATCGTCTGATTCTCGTAGCGCGCGAGATCGCTCGCGAAGATCTCCTTCACGGCTACCGCTGTGATGGCGGCTGGCCGGCCGGCTGCGCGGGAGTGGGTACGGTCGGCCCGAGTGGATCCCCGGTTCCGGTCGGCGTCGTCTGGGTATTTACCGGAGCGTCAGACCCCGGCGGCCGCTGCGGAGACGGCTCCTGGTAGGGCTGGGTGGAGACTGCTGGCTGCTGCGCCGAGACTGCGCCGCTGTCCGCAGGCGTCGCGGGGCTGTTCAGCTGCTGGTCGGTCTTCTTCCCTGCCTCGTCCGAGTAGCGCGTTTTGGTCGTTGGCTTCGGCTTTGCGACCTTGAGTGATGTATCGCCCGCAAGTCCGAGCGGCTTCGCCTGCACAGACTTGTCGGCGATCTCCTGCGAGTCTGGTGGTGGCGCCGGGTACGGATCTATCTTGGCCAGCCGCTTCTTCTCTGCCTTACTCGCCTTGGTATCCGCCCGGGCCGAAAAGCGAGTCTTCATCTTCTTCGCCGCTGCCTGGTCTTCGGTCGCGCTGTCGCCATTTTCGTAGCGCATGTTGGCCGGCGCGCCGGGTACGGCGCTGCCTGCCGGCTCAGTATTCTGTGCGAGTGTTTCGCCTGTGGACGCATTGCCGTTCGCTGTGGAAGCGCCGGCGTCCTGGGCGCGTGTGTCGGCAGCAGGCAGGGTTTCCCGCGGGGCCTGGCCGAAGCGAACCTTCTCCCGCTTGCCGGGCTTCAGCGTGCCGGCGCTTGCGGTTTGCTTGCTGCTGGATGAAGCCGTGGCCGGCGTGGGGGAGCTGCCTGCTGCTGGTGCCGTATCCGAGGCTAGAGCGCTGGACGCTGGCGCCGCAGTGGTGCCCGAGGGCACATCGGCCAGGGATGGCACGCCTGCAGGGGGCGCCGGCGCGGCCGCAGGGGCGGCATTCTTCTTTGCCAGGTTCACGTTGTTGCGGGTACGCCCTCGCCCGCTGAAGCGGGTCCGGTCCTGCTGCTTCTTCTTTTTCTTGGGCTGTGGCGGCTGGTAGGCGCTGAAGATCGGGCGTGTCTCATTGTTGCTTGCCGACGCATCCACAAAGCCTGGCTTGATCTCGATGTACGCTTCTTCGCGAAGACGGGTGAGGTAAGCGCGCAGCGCGGGATTCATCTTCTGCATCCCGATCGCCTCTTCAACCTGGCCCTGCACGGCCGTGAAGGGCTGCTGGCCTTCTGCCATGTGCTCGTCGACCTTCAGCAGCACAAAACCCTGCTTGGTCCGGATCGGCGCGGTGTACTCGCCTGGCTTGAGCGAGAACGTCGCGTCCTCGAGCACCTTGGCCAGTTGACCCCGCTTGAAGTCTCCCAGTGCCCCACCCTGCGCGGCGGTCGAGCCGCCGGAATCAGTCTTGGCCAATGCTGCGAAATCCTTCCCGGATCTCAGCGCCGCCGCGACCTGATCTGCTTTCGCCTGTGCCTTGGCGACCTCGGCTGCGTTGTCAGCGTCAGCCGTCGGTATAAGAATCTCGCTCAGTTTGACCTGCTCAGCAGTGGTGAACTGGTCCTTGTGCTGATCGTAGTACGCCTGCTCGTCCGCCTGGGTGATGTTGATGCGGCGGCCCACCTCGTCGCGGATGACCTGTGACGTGATGACGCGGTTCTGGATACCCGCCTTGAAATCGGCAAACGAGACGCCCTGCTGCTCTGCTGCTTTCTCCAGGGCTTCCATGGAGTCGAGGTTGTTCTGCTTACGCAGTTCGTCCAGCTGGCGGATCGTATCTGCTTCACCAGTAATGCCAAGCTGCTTGCCCTTGGATAACAGCAGCTGGTTATCAATCAGGTCGCGCAGCAGGTCGCGCTTCTGGCTCTCCATCTCCGCTGAGTTCCAATTCCGCTGCTTCGCCTGCTCTTCGAGCTCAGCCTCAGCCCGTGCGTAATCGGAGGAACTGATCACCTGGTCATTGACCCGCGCGACGATATCCTCGACAACATCGCCGTGGTACGGCGATTCGGGCGCGGCAGCGGCGGCATTGCGGCTGGGTGCGGCTGGGGTTTGCGCGTGGGCAGCAAACCCGGCCAGCGCGCAAGTGGCAACGGCAAGAAGCCCGGCCTGGAAAAGAGTGCGGAGCCCGGCTTGGAACGGATTTGCGGTCTTCGAGGTTCTACGAATCATCAATAAGGGGTCTCTGTGTGTCGGGGCGACGGCCGCCCGTCAAGCTGGCCTCGAACCGCTGCCGGCACACCGCTAATTGTACGCGGGCAGTTGCGAGGGTGCCACAGGTCCGGCCTTGCCAGGATGCAGGCCTTTCCCGGCAAGCGACAGGCTGTCTCGCCTTGCTATACTGCGGGTGCGGCCCGAGGTCTCGCCCACACCTTTATGTCACCACTTTCCGCTGGTACCCGCCGCACTTCTTTTTCTCTTGTCGTGTTCTTCACAGCCTGCGGCCTGGCCGGGATGGTCGCGAGCCAGAAGGTGCGCGCGCAATCCGGGGACAGTGACGGCGACTTTCGCGATGCGCTCAAGCAGTTCGCCACCGTATATAGCGCCGTTTCTGAGAACTACGCCGAGCCGTTCACCGGAGACAAGCCGACCGATACCATTTACGACGGCGCCATCCCGGCGATGCTGCGGACCCTCGACCCCCACTCGAACTTCTTCGATCCCAAGTCGTACGGCAAGCTGCTCGAAGAGCAGCACGGGCGCTACTACGGCGTTGGCATGCTGATCCAGCCGCAGCTGATTGGCGACAAGCAGCGGACTGTCGTGTTGAAGCCCTTCGCCGGCACCCCCTCGTACAAGGCCGGCATTCATCCCGGCGACATCATCACGGCAGTCGATGGCAAATCGACCGACGGCTTGAGTTCGGATGACGTGGTCGCTCTCCTCAAAGGGGACCGTGGGACGCACGTCAAGGTGTCCGTGGCCCGGGCCGGTTCGTCTACGCCGCTTGACTTCGACCTGACCCGCGCGGAGATTCCGAACAACTCTGTCGACCTTGCCTACCAGATCCAGCCGGGTATCGGCTACATCCACATCAAGGCCGTGCAGGAGACTACGGGCAAGGAAGTGTCTGACGCGCTGGGCAGCTTCGGTGACCTGAAGGGCCTGGTGCTGGACCTGAGAGACAACCCGGGTGGTCTGCTGAACCAGGCTGTCGCCGTGTGCGACCAGTTCCTGAAGCATGGGCAGACGATCGTCTCCCAGCGTGGCCGGGCTTACCCTGAGCAGATCTACCGCGCCAACCATGGCAATGATGGCAAGAACTATCCCATCGTGATCCTGACCAACCATGGAACAGCCTCGGCAGCGGAGATCATCTCCGGAGCGTTGCAGGACCACGATCGCGCGCTGATCCTGGGGACAACGACCTTTGGCAAAGGCCTGGTGCAGACCGTGTACCAGCTTTCCGACACCACCGGCCTGACCCTTACGACGTACCACTACTACACGCCAAGCGGCCGGCTGATCCAGCGCAACTACGAAGGTGTTTCGCTGTACGATTACTACTCGAACCATGGCAAGCCGCAGGCTGACAAGGATCGCGAAGTCAAGCTGACCGACTCCGGACGCACCGAGTACGGTGGCGACGGGATTGCACCGGACGTACCGTTTGAAGAGCCCAAGCCCGTCCATATACAGCGTGTCTT
>CAXTEW010000220.1:0-4683 GCA_964243175.1 uncultured Acidobacteriaceae bacterium | reverse complement strand
GCCGGCGAAATTACGACCAAGGCCTATGTGGACTTCCAGACCCTGGTCCGCAGCGTCATCCATGAGATTGGGTACAACCACTCAAGCTTTGGCTTCGACTCGAACACCTGCGCGGTCATTTCTTCGATCAACAAGCAATCCGGCGACATCGCGATGGGCGTTGACACGGGTGGTGCCGGCGACCAGGGCATGATGTTCGGCTACGCGACCAACGAGACAGCCGAGCTGATGCCGACGCCGATCTCGCTATCGCACAAGCTGGCGCGCCGGCTGAGCGAGGTGCGCAAGAGTGGACAGCTCCCGTACCTGCGTCCCGATGGCAAAAGCCAGGTCACGGTGGAGTACGACAGCAAGGGGAGGCCGGTCCGCGTGGATGCGGTCGTGATCTCGACCCAGCATGCCGAGGAAATCTCGACCGAAGCGCTACGTGCCGACATTCTGAAGGATGTTATCCAGGTAGTGATTCCGGCAGAACTGCTCGACGCTGACACCAAGTACCACATCAATCCCACCGGCCGCTTCGTGATCGGCGGACCCATGGGAGACACCGGCCTCACTGGCCGCAAGATCATCGTCGACACCTACGGCGGGATGGGGCGGCACGGGGGCGGCGCATTCTCCGGCAAGGACCCGACAAAGGTCGATCGTTCGGCTGCCTACATGGCGCGCTATATTGCCAAGAACATCGTGGCGGCTGGTCTTGCCGACCGCTGCGAGGTACAGCTGGCCTACGCCATCGGCGTGGCGGAACCGGTGTCGGTGCTGGTGGAAACCTTTGATACCGGCAAGCTGCCGTCGGCGGAGCTGCAGCAACTGGTACGCGAACACTTCCAGTTGACGCCGAAAGGCATCATTGCCAGTCTTGATCTCCGCCGCCCCATCTACCGGCAGACCGCGGCGTATGGCCACTTCGGTCGGACGGATGGCGATTTCGGGTGGGAAAAGACGGACAAGGCAGCTGCGCTGAAAGAAGCAGCCGCCAGCAGGGAAATCCTGAGCGCATAGTCTCCCGCAAAGCGATCAGTGAATGGCAGGCCATGTGCCTGCCATTCCTTTTGCCAGGCGTAAGGGGCTACCAGTCTGCTCCCCCGGCATGTCGATCGTCGGCTGACTGTCCCGCGGCGGAGCACCCGCTACCTCGTTAGTAACTTACATTTGCACCCATTCGATGTAGGTCGGCAGTTATTACCGCTGCCGCTCCAGGGAAAATGTAAATTTTTCTATGACCATCGTCATATTTATTGCAAGTAGAGCTTGCATTTGAAATAGTTGGCGTTAGAAGAAACCGTTGTTACTGGCCTCAAGAGCAAGCCTCCGGAGAGAGACACCTATGAGCATCCACATTCCTGAAGTTTCAGAAGCCCAGGTTGCTTCCCTCATCGCCGACCTGGATACCAAGGGTTTCGGCTACATCCCTAACTACATTCAGCCGGACGATCTGGCTCGCATGCAGCAGTTTGTCGAGGCTGCCATGCAGAAATCCGGACACGAGTACATCGGGTTCGGTGGTCCTGACGATGTCGCCGGGTCAGGGCTGGAAGAGCTTTACCATGCACCCCAGTTCGAGCAGTTGATCAAGAGCATTTACGCACGGGGCACTGGAAAAACCCCTCCTGACCAGGCGCTTTACCATGTACTGCGCTGCCTGGCGGGACAGACAGGGCAGAAGCATTCCTGGATGTTCCACTACGATTCCTATGTTGTGACGGCCCTGGTGCCGATCGTGATCCCGAGCTCCGGCAGGTCCGGCGATCTACTGATGTTCCCGAATACGCGGACCATTCGGCCAGCCTACCTGTTCAATGCTCTGGACAAGGTGATCCTCGACAACCCCGTCACCCAGAAGCTGCTGCGCAAGACAGTCGAGCGCGACCCGCAGAAGCCAGTGCGCATCAAGATGCAGCCGGGTAACCTGTACTTCTTCTGGGGCTACCGGTCGATCCACACCAATGAGCCGTGCGATCCGGACAAGGTGCGGGCGACGGCGCTGTTCCACTACGCGAACCCGCATGCCAAGGTAGCAAAGGCCAGGGCGGCGGAGCCCGTTTCTACGCCCCGGCAGGTGCGCGCCGGCTGATTGCCGCGAAGCGCTGGCGCCCGGGACAGGGTGAGCCGACCCGATCTCCGCATAAGCTGGAAAGCGAACAGGCCGGTTAGACTTGTCTCCATGGCTGTTTATGGCGACAATCCTGACCGGCTCGTTTCTGCTGCAAGGGCTGATGAAGAAAGCTCCTTCGAGCTGAAGCTCCGGCCGCGGCTGCTGCGCGAGTTTATCGGGCAGGAGAAAGCCAAAGCGCAGTTGCAGATCGCGCTGGAAGCAGCGCGGGCACGTGGCGAAGCATTGGACCATGTGCTGCTGTTCGGACCGCCGGGGCTGGGCAAAACCACCCTCGCTTCCATCCTTGCGAATGAGCTCGACGTCGGGTTCCAGCAAACCTCCGGCCCGGCGCTCCAGATCCAGGGCGACCTGACGGCCATCCTCACGAATGTGCGTGAGCGCCAAGTCCTTTTCCTCGATGAAATCCATCGGCTGCAGCCGGTGCTTGAAGAGAAGCTTTACACCGCGCTTGAGGATTACAAGCTCGACATCATCATCGGCCAGGGCCCGGGGGCGCGCACGCACGTGATGGATATCAAGCCATTCACGTTTGTCGCTGCCACGACCCGGCCGGGCCTGCTCTCGTCCCCGCTGCGTTCACGCTTTGGCATCCTGCTGCGGCTGGAGTACTACACCGACGACGAATTGCGTTTCGTCGTCGAGCGATCGGCGGAGGTGCTGGGCGTTCCCATTGATGCCGATGGCGCCGCCGAGATCGCCATGCGTTCGCGTGGCACACCGAGAATTGCCAATCGGCTGCTGCGGCGTGTCCGCGATTATGCGCAGGTACGCGGTACCGGCATCATCGATCGCGCCACTGCCATGCAGGCGCTGCAGTTGCTGGAGGTCGATGCGCATGGATTCGACGAACTGGACCGCCGGCTGCTGCTGACCATCATCGAAAAATACGACGGCGGACCAGTGGGGCTGAATACGCTCGCCGCCACGCTGGCCGAGGAGCAGGATGCGCTCGAAGAGATATATGAGCCGTTCCTGATCCAGATCGGGTTTCTGGACCGGACGCCGCGGGGGCGCGTGGCGACTCGCCTGGCGTATGAGCATTTTGGACTGATGCAGCCACGCAAGGGGCAGCCGGGGCTGTTTTGAGTGCCCGATCGCGCCGCTTTTACTGGCGTCCAGTCAGCCCTGGGTTTCCGAGGGCCGGTGCTGAGTTGCCGGCGGAGCGGCAGGCCGAGTCCCGGGCGGCATGGCCATGCCGGCCAGGGTCTCCGGCGCGGCGATGCTGCCGGGCTGAGGGAGATCGCCGCCAGTCCTGAGATAGCCATTCGCAGTCACGTAGCTACCGCGTGGACGCTCGCCGGCACCCGGTGCCGCGTGGCCCACGCCGGCCGGAACCGCGAGTTCGGGCCGGCCGGGGAGCGCCGGTCGAGCGAGACGGTGGCCGAGACGCATGCACGGTTTTTCGAGCAGGTGGTAGCTTGCAGCGGCCAGCGCAAAGGCAGCGATGAAGTTCCATGGAGCCTGCTCCAGCAAGCCCAGCGGCTGCAAGACCGGCCCGAGGTAGTGATCCGTGAAGAAGAGTTCCTGCCAGAGATACAGCCCGAAGGAGATCTTGCCGAGGTAGCGCAGGGGGGCGGCCTCAAGCAGGCGACCGATGCGGCTGCCGGGATGCAGCACGGTGCTGAGGATCAGTGCTGCCACGACCAACGCGGTCAATGGGTTGCCGATGTGGACGACCAGCAGGACGGCGAGCGAGACGGCGAGAACCGGCCAGGGTTGCAGCATGGCGACGGCGCGCTGGCGAAAGCTATCGCGCTGCAGCAGCACCGCCAGCCCGGCAGGAAAAATAAGGAAGTAGATGCAGCGATCGGTTGAGTACAGGTCCCACTCAAAGCCCCGGGAATTGTAGACCGACACCGTGGCCCAGAGGATGTCAAGAGCAGCCGCGGCGAGAAGGATGCGTGCCCGGAATCGCCTGCATAGAACGAGAAAAGCCGGCAGCAGGAGGTAGAAGTGTTCCTCAACGGCCAGCGACCAGAAATGGCCAGTGAACACAGCCTGGGCCTGGGCAGGGTGGCGGGGCAGGTAGTTCCTGGTGAAGGTGAGAGCTGCCAGCACGCCCGGCCAGCCGGCAGGAAGCACGTGGATGACCATGAGCAGCGAAACAACGGCCAGCACCAGCAGCGACGGTGGCTGGATACGGAGGACGCGCCGTATATAGAAGCCAGCGAGATGGATGCGACCCCGCAGGCGCTCTTCTTCCAGCAGACGCGTGCAGATCAGCAGTCCGCTGATGCCAAAGAAGAGGTCGACGCCGAAGCGTCCGAAATGCGCGATCGGCACCGTACTCAGCGGGCCCCAGCGGTAGGTTTTCCCGTGGAAGAAGATCACTGCAACGACGGCGAGCGCGCGCCAGCCGTCAAGGGTCGGGATATACCCGGACCGGGCAGCACTCAGGGGCTCACTGGGCCTCGCCCGTTTGTGATCAGGCTCGCGAGTAACAGGCTGCTGATGGTCAACGGTAACCATCCCGTCACTATAGACAGGTCACTGCGAAAGTCTAAGAGGAAAATGCGGGGTTCCGGCGAAAAGGCCCGGCGAGTCATGGCATGAACAGGCCAGGG
>CAXTEW010000219.1:0-4699 GCA_964243175.1 uncultured Acidobacteriaceae bacterium | reverse complement strand
CACGGGCCTGGTCGGTGCACCAGAGTGCGGCGATGTCATGCGGCTTCAGATCAAGGTGAATCCCGTCACGCAGGTGATTGAAGAAGCCAAGTTCAAGACTTTTGGTTGCGGTTCTGCTATTGCTTCCAGCTCGCTTGCCACGGAGTGGGTCAAGGGCAAGACGATCGCCGAAGCCATGGCAATTTCAAATACCGATATCGTGAAGGAACTCGCGCTGCCCCCGGTCAAGATCCACTGCTCGGTACTGGCAGAGGATGCGATACGCGCTGCGATCGGTGACTGGAAGACCAAGAACGGCGTTGCCGAGACTGCGGAAGTTGCCGCAGCGCACTAGGGTGCAGCAGGCCCCGGAGAGTCGAGCAGCATGAGTTTCGCCGAGGATGCGCGCAAGCTTCTGCAGGATTTTGGAACGCCAGAGCTGCCGCCTTATCGAGTGCTTCGACGGCGTGTCTGCGCGGCGGAACGGCACACGGTTCTGCTGGATAGACCGGAAGCGATGCGGCGCGAGATCGGATTGCAGGTTCGACGCGCTCTCGTGACACGAAGGCTCGAATACCTTCAAGGCAAGCAGCAGGAAGCGCAGCAGTAGCGGAAGCGAATAGGTAAATCCGATGGCTACACTCCCAACAATCCTTCAACCCGAGAACCTTCCCGCAAATCAAAAGGGGATTCAGGTCACCGACCGCGCGCTAAAGCGCATCCGTGTCGCCATGGTCAAAGAGGGCGTGTCGCCGGAACAAGGTGGGCTACGCCTGGGAATCCAGGGCGGCGGATGTTCTGGCCTGTCGTACAACATTCGCTTCGATTCGCAACCGCGGGAGCGCGACCGGGTCTACCAGTTCGACGATGTCCGGTTGTTTGTTGACCCCAAGTCTTTCCTGTACCTGCACGGCATGGTGCTTGACTATGAAGAGACACTGATGCGGCAGGGCTTCAACTTTATCAATCCCCACTCGACGAAATCCTGTGGATGCGGATCATCGTTCTCGGCCTGAGAACAGCCTGCACCCGGTAGCGGATCGTTTCAACCATGAGTCAGGAACAGGAAACTACGGCTCCCCCGTCCGCGCCTCATGGCGCGGATTACTTTTCTGTCTTCACGTTGCCGCGCATGCTGCAGCTGGACGAGAAGGCCCTGGAGCGCGCCTTTTACCGGAAAAGTCGCGAAGTGCACCCGGACCGCTTTGCCCGTGAGAGCGCGGAAAAGCAGCAGTGGAGCCTGGAGCAGACTTCGCTTCTGAATGATGCGTACCGCGCCTTGCGTGACCCCATCGCTCGCACCGAGTACCTGCTGCGGCTCGAAGGCGTCACGCTGGCTGAAGATGTCGAGCGCGCCGACAGGCAGGCGAAGAAGAATATTCCGCCCGAGCTGCTGGCAGAAGTCTTTGAACTGAACATGCAGCTCGAAGAAATGCGCATGAACACCCAGACGGGCGAGGATGACCCCCAGTTGCGCCGGGACCTGGAGCAGGCACGTAGCGGATTCGAGGCACAGATGACGGTGATTGCGGCGGAGCTCGCCACGCTGTGGACGGCATGGGATGCGGCCCTTGCGCAGGGCGACCTCCCGGCGCAGCGGGCGAGTACCGCGGCCATGGCCGCCCTGCTCGACCGGCGCCGCTACATCCGCAACCTCCTTCGCGATGTGCACGCCGCGCTCGGTAGTTAGACTGGATCAGAGACCACGAACAGGATGGCAATGGACGACAGGAGTCTGGTTTCAATCCGTGGAACCGCGGACAGCAGCCCGGAAACACGCGACGCCGCTGAGCGTATTGTGGGCATTGACCTGGGCACAACCAATTCGCTGGTGGCCTTCATGCAGGGGGATGTGCCGGTTGTCATCCCGGGTGAGGATGGGACCAATCTTGTGCCCTCAGTGGTGGCGTTCCCGGCGCATGGCGAACGGCGCGTCGTGGTCGGCTATGCTGCCCAGCCGTTCCTGGCTGAGTCGTCGGATCGGGTGGTGTATTCGGCTAAACGCCTGATGGGGCGTGGCATGGAAGATGTGCAGGAAGAGTTGACGCTGTTTCCCTTCCGGCTGGCGCCTGACCTGGCGCCGGGCGAGGCCTTGCGGCTGGTGATCGGGGGCCAGCAGTACACGCCGCCTGAAATTGGCGCGCAGGTGCTCCGACAGCTCAAGCGCAATGCCGAGCGCTACTTCGGCTCGCCTGTCACGAAGGCGGTTGTCACCGTACCGGCCTACTTCAACGATGCCCAGCGGCAGGCGACCAAGGATGCCGGCCGCATGGCGGGCCTGGATGTGCTGCGACTGGTCAACGAGCCGACCGCCGCAGCCCTGGCCTACGGCCTCGATCGCCGGAAAGAGGGCATGGTCGCCGTCTATGACTTCGGCGGCGGCACCTTTGATATTTCGATCCTGCGCCTGCAGGACGGGATTTTCGAGGTGGTGGCGACAGGTGGCGATACTCACCTTGGCGGCGACGATATTGACAACCTGCTGCTCGCGATTGCGCTTGATGATATTGCCGGCAGCACAGGGCAGGATGTACGCGCCGACGCCGAGGCAGTCCAGGCGGTGCGCAAGGCAGTGACCGATGCCAAGATCACCTTATCAAGCCAGGAGCAGACCAGGATCCTTGTTGACCTGCCGGGACGAGAACCATACGCGCGGGAGCTGACACGCGCCCAGTTTGAGCAGCTGATCCGCCCCACTGTCGAGCGGACGCTGGCGCCGCTGCGCGAAGCCATGCGCGACGCCAATCTTACGCCTGCTGCCATCGACGAGGTCGTCATGGTGGGCGGGTCCACGCGCATTCCACTCGTGCAGCAGCTGGTCAGCGAAGTGTTTGAGTTGGAGGCGCGCGGCCGCACGCTGCACACCGAACTCAATCCTGACGAGGTGGTAGCGCTGGGCGCTGCTGTGCAGGCCAGCATCCTGGGCGGCAGTTCAGCAGCAACCGCCGATATGCTGCTGCTCGACGTCACACCGCTGTCGCTTGGCATTGAAGCGCTGGGCGGCGTGGTGGCGAAGATCATCCAGCGCAACTCGACGATCCCGGCAAGCGAAACAGAACACTTCACCACCGGCGTCGATGGCCAGACGAATGTAGCCATCCACGTGGTGCAGGGGGAGCGAGAACTGGCGAAAGACTGCCGCTCGCTGGCGCGCTTCGATCTGAAGGGCATTCCGCCGATGTCGGCCGGTCTGCCGCGCATCGAAGTGAAGTTCCTGATTGATGCCAACGGAATCCTGCATGTTTCCGCCCGTGAGCAGCGTTCGGGCAAGGAAGCAGAGATTGAAGTCAAGCCGACCTACGGGCTGACGGATGAACAGGTCGAGACGATGATCCTGGACTCGTTCGACAATGCCGAGGCAGACTTTGAAGCGCGGCAGTTGATTGAGGCGAAGGTGGACGCGGAGACCATCTTGACGGCCGTGAGCAAGGCGCCAGCAAGCCCGGCATGGCAGCAGCTCAGCATGGAAGAGCATACCGAGATCAGCATGGTGTCAGAGGAACTGCAGGTGCTGAAAGAGGGAAGCGATCTCCAGGCGCTGCGAGCGGGCACAGAAGCCCTGGACCGGGCAACGCGCCGCTTTGCGGAGCTGATGATGGACCAGGCTGTGACCTCGGCGCTGGGTGGGGAAACAATGGAGTCGGCGGGTGAAAAGATGGGGCAGGGCCCGACTGCGCCGCATCCATTTGCGAAGGCACAGTTTGATGACCCGCAGAAGTGAAGCCGGCGTGAGCGCGCGGCAAGAGAGAAGACGATGAGTGAACAGGAAGCAGCGCAGCAGGTCGTCGACCTGAGCAAGCCACCCGCAGAAAACATGGTGCGGGTTACATTCCAACCGGAAGGCCGGACGGTGGAGTTTGCCTTTGGCACCATGCCCTACGATCACCACGGGCTACCCATGTCGTTTCTGGACGTGGCCGAAAACTACAACATCTTCCTCGATCATGCGTGTGGCGGCGTGTGTGCCTGTACCACTTGCCACGTGCACATCGAGCAAGGCGAAGCAGGGCTGAACGAGACAACCGAAGACGAGCTGGACCGCATGGAGAAGGCGCCAGGGCTGCAGTTGAACTCTCGCCTGGGCTGCCAGGCAGTGATTGAGCGGCCCGGTACCTATGTGGTTGAAATTCCCAGCTGGAACAAGAATTACGTGTCAGAAGGCAAGCCTCTGACCCTGAGCGATAGCAAGTAGCCCGTAAAAACAGGAGCAGAGATGCCGCAGGAAATCACGTGGTCTGACGCAGAAGAAATCGGCATCCAGCTGCAGGAGAAGTATCCTGAGCTCGATCCGCTGAAGCTGCGCTTTACCGAGCTGCACCAGCACGTAGTCGCGCTGGAGGGCTTCGCGGATGACCCCGCGAAGTCGAACGAGGGCAGGCTGGAAGCGATCCAGATGGCTTGGTACGAAGAATGGCAGGATGCCCGGAAGTAGCGCTCGAACTGGCTAGCGACACACCGCAAAGCGTTCGCGAGCCACGCAGCCGGTCCCAGTCCTGACTACCAGGCAAACGCATTTCGGAATAACTCAAACGCCGGCTTGCGGCGCGGACGCAGATACACAGACACGACGTCGAAGCGCGACAGGGTACCTGCAGGCAGCTGGCGTAGATAGTGCCGAGCCAGCCGCCGCAGGCTGGCTCTCTTGTGTTCATCGATAGCTGCTTCAGCCGAAGCAAACTCGCGCGCGCTGCGTGTCTTTACCTCGACGAAGCAAAGCTGG
>CAXTEW010000218.1:0-4708 GCA_964243175.1 uncultured Acidobacteriaceae bacterium | reverse complement strand
TCGATCATCATGATGGCGTTCTTTTTCACGATGCCGATCAGCAGCACGATGCCGATGATGGCGATCACGCTCAGGTCAGTATTGGTGAGGTAGAGCGCGATCAACGCGCCCACGCTGGCCGAAGGGAGCGTCGAGATGATGGTGATGGGATGCACCAGGCTTTCATACAGAATGCCAAGCACAACATAGACGGCCAGCAGCGCGGTGATGATCAGGTATGGCTCGGTCTTGAGCGAAGCCTGGAAGGCCTGCAGCGTGCCGGAGGCCGAGCCGCGCACAGTCGCGGGCGTGCCCAGGTTTGACTGCATTTCCTGGATGGCCGCGGTCGCGTCGGACAAGGCGATGTTAGGAGCAAGGTTGAACGAGATCGTCGTCGAGGGAAACAGCCCGGTATGGTTCAGCTGGAGCGACATAGTGTTGGTGCGCTCCTTGCTGAAGGAGTTCAATGGCACTGGCCCGTCATTGCCGCTGCCACGCAGGTAGATCGTGTTGAGGCTGGTTGGGGATTGCCAGTACTTGGGCGCGACCTCGAGGATGACGTAGTACTGGTTGAGCTGGGTACGGATCAACGACACTTCAGACTGACCGAAGGCCGCGTAGAGGCCGTTATCGATGGCCTCTGGCGTGAGCCCCAGACGCGCCGCGGTGGAGCGGTCGTAATCGACAAAGGCTGAAAGCCCACCCTGCTCCGCATCCGAGTTGACGTCCGCCAGTTCGGGCAGCTTCTTCATATTCTCCAGCAGCAGCGGCGACCAGTAGTTCAGCAGCGAAAGGCTGTCCGCAACGATCGTGTACTGGTACAGCGCGTTGCCGCTGCGGCCGCCCACGCGGATGTCCTGGTTGGGCTGGAGATAGACCGAGGCGATCGGCAGGTGTTCGAACTTGGGCCGCATACGGGCGATCACCTGCATGGCGCTGGCAGTCCGCTCGCCCGGTCCCTTGCCCAGCGGCTTGAGCGCGACATAAACAAAGCCGCCATTGGTCGAGCCATTCCCGCCGGTGTACGCATTGACGTTGGCGACGGCGGGGTCCGCGGTGATGATCTTGACGATCTGCTGTACGGACTTGTTCATCGCGGTGAACGAAGCGTCAAAGGGACCCTGCAGCCCGCCCTGGAGGATGCCCGTGTCCTGCTCCGGAAAGAAGCCCTTCGGCACCCGGATGAACAAGAGGACGTTCAGGGCAATGGTAAGAAAAAGCACCACGATCGTGATGCCCGGATTTTCCAGGACCCACATCAGCGAGACGCGGTAGACCTTGAGCACGTAGTCAAAGCCGCGCTCGCTCACCCGGTACAGCCAATTATGCGGCTCGTCCTTGGGGTGGTGCTTGAGCAGGTACGCGCACATCATCGGCGTCGTGGTAAGCGACACAACCATGGAAACCAGGATGGCAGTCGACAGGGTGACAGCGAACTCGCGGAACAGCCGCCCGACGATGCCGCCCATCAGCAGGATAGGAATAAACACCGCGATCAGCGAGATCGAGATCGTGAGCACGGTGTAACCGATTTCGCTCGCGCCTTTGAGCGCGGCTTCGCGCGGCGCATACCCCTGCTCGATGAAGCGGGAGATATTCTCCATCACCACGATGGCGTCATCGACCACAAAGCCGGTCGCGATAGTCAGCGCCATCAGCGACAGGTTGTCGAGCGAGTAGTCGAGCAGGTACATGACAGCGAAGGTACCGATGAGCGAAACGGGGACCGCGACCGCGGGGATCAGGGTAGCGCGCGGGTTCCGCAGGAAGACAAACACCACCCCGATGACAAGGATGATGGAGAAGATCAGGGTCTCTTCGACATTCTCAACCGATGCGCGGATGGTCGTCGTGCGGTCGAGCACGATGGTCGCGCTGATCCCTTGCGGGATCGAGGCCTGCAGCCCGGGCAGTGCGGCGCGGATGCGGCCAATGGTTTCAATGATATTCGCGCCGGGCGAGCGCGAGATGATGACCGTAACCGACTGGATGCCGTTGAGATAGCCGGCAGCACGCACGTTCTGGGTCGCATCCTGGACATCGGCGACGTCCTGCAAACGGATCGCCGCGCCATTGTGGTAGCCAATAATCAGCGGCCGGTACTGCTCGGCATGTGAAATCTGGCCGTTGGTCATAATGTCGACCTTGGTGTCGCCATTCTGGAACTGGCCGCGCGCCACATCGGTGTTCTGCGCCGAAAGTGTTGCCTGGATGTCGGACAGCGTGAGCCCGTAGCTTTCCAGCTGCATGGGATTCGCTTCCACACGCACGGAAGGAAGCGCACCCCCGCCTACCCGCACCTGGCCGACACCCTGGATCTGCGAGAGCCTTTGCTGCATGATCGTGGACGCGATGTCGTAGAGCCTGGCAGTGTCATATTTCTTCGACGTGAGCCCAAGGATCATGATGGGAGCATCAGCCGGGTTCGCTTTGTAGTAGGTCGGGTTGCCAGGGAGGTTCGTTGGCAGGTACGTCCGCGCGGCATTGATCGCTGCTTCCACGTCGCGCGCCGCGCCGTCGATGTCGCGGTTGAGGTCGAACTGCAGCGTGATGTTGGTCGAGCCGAGAGAGCTGGACGAGGTCATCTCGGTGATCGCGGCGATGTGAGAGAACTGGCGCTCAAGAGGCGTCGCAATCGAGGACGCCATGATCTCGGCACTTGCACCGGGCAGCGAAGCCTGCACCTGGATCGTGGGGAAATCAACCTGCGGCAGCGGCGCGACCGGCAGTACCGTGTAACCGATAATGCCTGCAATGGCGATGGCAATCGTCAGCAGCGTCGTGGCGACCGGCCGGTCGATAAATGGGCGGGAAAGACTCATACGCTGCTCGCGACCTGGGGTGCGGGCGAGCTGTTCTGCGGCTCGTTGCCAGTATCGCGAAGATGCGCAGGCTTGGTGCGGAAGCGCTGCGCGAGGTTATCGAAAAAGATGTAAATGACCGGCGTCGTGTAGAGCGTCAGCAGTTGCGAGATAAGGAGTCCGCCGACCATGACGATGCCGAGCGGGCGGCGCAGCTCCGAGCCGTAGCCGGTGCCGAAAGCCAGCGGCAGCGCGCCCAGCAGCGCTGCCATCGTGGTCATCATGATGGGACGGAACCGGAGCAGGCTGGCTTCGTAAATCGCCTCGGTCGAGCTCTTGCCATGTTCGCGCTCTGCTTCAAGCGCAAAGTCGACAATCATGATGCCATTTTTCTTCACGATCCCGATCAGCAGGATGATGCCGATGATGGCGACGACCGACAGCGACTCGCCGAAAAGCATGAGCGCCAGCAAGGCACCGACACCGGCGGATGGGAGCGTGGAAAGAATCGTAATGGGGTGGATGAAGCTCTCGTACAGCACACCCAGGACGATGTACACGACCACCAGCGCGGCCAGGATCAGCAGGCCCTCGTTGGCAAGCGAGTTGCGAAAGGATGCGGCAGTTCCCTGGAAGTCAGCCTGTAGGCTGGCCGGGAAATGAAGCTGCTGCGCTACCTTGTCTACCTCTTGAATGGCGTCGCCGAGTGCTGCCTTTGGACCCAGGTTGAAAGAAACCGTCACAGCGGGAAACTGGCCCTGGTGCTGGATAGAAAGCGGCTCGCTGGTCGGTGTGATGGTGGCGAGCGCGCTGAGGGGAATCTGCTGCTGCGATGCCGCCGGGGCAGCCGCTGTGTTGGTGTTGGTCGTTGAACTCGTGGTGCCTCCGCCTCCCGTCGACAGCGCGCTCCCGGGCCGCGTCAACACGCCGGAAGTCGGAGTGTAGAGGACCGAAGTCGTGTTGGCGGCTGAACCTGCCGAAGCGGAGCTTGAGCTCGAGAAGGACTGTGACGCACCCTCGCCACTCGCTCCGGACGAGGCATTGGCCTGCAGGTAGATATCGTTCAGCTTGTTCGGATCCCGCTGAAACGCGGGCTGGGTTTCCATGATGACGTGGTACTGGTTCAGCTGCGTGTAGAGCGTGGAAATCTGCCGCTGGCCGAAAGCGTCATAGAGCGTGTTGTCGATGGTAGTCGGCGCGATGCCAAGCCGCGAGGCGGTCACGCGATCAATGCTGATCATGTCGGCCAGCCCGCCCGTCTGGGCATCCGTTGCCACGTCTTCCAGGTCAGGCAGCTGTTTGAGCTTCTCCACGAAGCGATTGGTCCAGTCATCGAGTTCGGTCTGGCTGGGGTCTTCAAGCGTGTACTGGTACTGGGTGCGGGTCACCCGGTCATCGACTGTAATGTCTTGCACCGGCTGCATAAACAGCTGGATGCCGTCCACCTGCGCGAGCTTGCCCTGCAGTCGGCGAATGACATCAGCTGCGCTGAGATCGCGCTGCGAAAGCGGTTTCAGGTTGATGGCGAACCGGCCGCTGTTCATGGTCGTATTCGTGCCGTCCGCGCCTATAAAAGAGCTCAGGCTTTGCACTGCCGGGTCGGCAAGAATAATCTTTGCAACCTGCCGCTGGCGCTCCGCCATGGCCTGGAACGAGATAGTTTGCGAGGCCTGCGAAATACCCTGGATCTCGCCCGTATCCTGCACCGGGAAAAATCCCTTCGGAATCACGATGTACAGGAAGATGGTCAGGCCGAGCGTTGCGACGGCGACCAGCAGCGCCACCGGCTGAAAGCGCAGGACGAAGCGCAGGGTGCGGCCGTAAAACGCGATCATCCTTTCAAAGGCACGCTCGGAAGCCTGGTAAAGGCGCCCCTGCTGGGCTTTCGGATTATGCCGCAGAATCCTCGCGCACATCATCGGGGTGAG
>CAXTEW010000217.1:0-4729 GCA_964243175.1 uncultured Acidobacteriaceae bacterium | reverse complement strand
GACGGCAATGATGCGGACCTCCGGGTAGGCGCCATCCCAGCTCACCGGGGTCGCGTCGAAGGTGAGCCGGAAGGGCCGCGACTCGCCCGGCCTGATTGGCTCCGCACTCACCGGCTCGATGTCTATGTACGGCTCGCGCGAGCGGATCAGGTACAAAGGCATCGTTTCCTTGCTGGCCAGCAGCCCGGTGAAGTCCTTGAACGCAACCTGCACCGTGACGGCGCGCACCGTCTCTGTGCCGCGATTGGTGATGGTGCCATCCAGGTACGTCACCTTGCCGCCCGTCAGGTTCGCCGAGTCACTCATCTGTATGTCCGTCAGAGGCAGGGATGCAGCATAGGCGGCCGGTGGGGCGAGCCCCGCGCCGCCCGGGTTCGCCTGCTGACGCGCATGGCGGCCCGCCACAAGCAGCCCGGCGATGATGACCAGGACGACAGCGCCCGCGATCGCCAGCGGTTTCCACGATCGCGGCTCCCGGTGCTGCAGTGCCGCGCCGCCAGTGAAGAGCGCACCGGCGTCCCGCAACGACCCACTTGCCGACGCCGGGCTGCCGGGCAGAGATACGTCGCTGGATGCCGGCTCCACGTGTTGCAACCGATCCGCTGCTCCCGACTCTCCGGAGGAGGCGGTCCGCGCGGCTGCTGCTATCCCCTTGTGCCCAAGATCAGATCCATTCCGGGTCTCGGCTGTCAAGGATGCCTCGGTGCGGTCATGCTTGCTGTTGGCGGCGCCGCCTGCGTCTTCGCTCATACGTCATCGTATCGCCAGGGAGCTTCGTTCGCGTGGGCAGCCCCGGCGACCACCGATTGCCCTTGAAGTAACCGCCGGGGCCCCTGCTGGTAACCGCTTCATCACAAATTCATGCTCAGGGTTTCTCCACCTGAGACATCATCACGTCTACACCGGTCAACACCCGCCGCGTTCCTGGAGTCCATCCGATGTCCATCCTGCATGCCCTGCGTGCTCCCATGCCGCCCTGCCGCGACGCTGGCGAGCGACCCTACCGGGTCGCAGCCGCGCTGGCGGCGCTGCTCATGCTGCTGACCGCGGCCGCCTGACTGCACCGTGATCGTTCCGCATGGCGGGATGATTAGCCCCGCAAAGGGCCGGTCGCCGCATCGAATTCGCTGCAGTGGCGCAGATGACCGGGCCTAGTGGAGACGCGGCTGCATATTCTTCCTCTGGCGATAATCATCCCCGTACATCCTGAGAGGAATGCACATCTGCTGCAGCCTGGACCACATCCGCGCGCCGATCCGGTCGCCCAGGGTCTCCTCCCGCATGCTTTCTTCCGCAGCACTGCCTCGATCACTTACCTGCCCGGGGTTTCGGATGCGGCTCAGCACCTCCGATTGATTGGGGTAGTTCGTCGTGATCAAGGTCACTTTCTTGCTGCTGTACCGAGCATTCAGGATGTGCTCGATGGTGTCGGCAACCCAATCGGTCGTACGCGCCGCGCCAAGCTCATCAAGCACCAGGACTTCGGCATCGTACACAGGCTGCAATACCTGCTGCTCAGTGATCTTCACCTGGGGATTGAAGGAGTTGGTAATCTGCTTCAACAACTCGCGGTATTCGTAGAAAATGCCGCGCGCGCCTCGTTCCACAATCAGCTGTCGCAGAACAGCCGTGGCCAGGTGCGTCTTTCCCGTGCCGATCGTGCCGGTGAAAAGCAATCCTGTCCCGTTATTGTCAGCGGGATACTTGTCGGCGAAAAGCCTGGAGAATCCGTAAGCGCGGTACAGAAGCTGCTCAGGCTCGTCCTGGGCTACGCGGTAGTCGTAATTTTCAAAAGTACAGTGGGCGTAGCGATTCGGAATACGCGCCTGGCTGAGAAGCCACTCCGCCCTCCGCTGTCGCTGACATTCACATGGCTCTGCAACGCGTCTTCCATCCGCTTCCCGGGTGACGAGCATGCCCAGGTCGCCGCACAGCTCGCAAACTGTGGCGCCTCTTTGGCCGCGCTGGCACAGGCAGGGCGTCCACCGTACGCCGCCGCTTTGCGCGTTCGCGCGCATGCCTAGACCTTTGCAAAAGGGGCAAACTCCCGGTTCTGTTTCTCTCAATGGAGCCTCCCTCACCAGTATCGCAAGTCTTGCCGGGGTCACTCTGCATCCGCGGGCAGGCCAGGCACATCTAGTACAGAGCACATCTCAATTGCGTTTCGCGTGTAAGCGCGATAGCATGGACGGATTGCAGGAAAGGTCTGACAGAGTCATGGCGAAGCCAGGGATCCACCCGAACTACAACGAAATCAATGTAAAGTGTGCGTGCGGCACCGAGTTCCAGACGCGCTCGACACATAAGGGCAACATCAACGTGGAAATTTGCGCAGCCTGCCACCCGTTCTTCACAGGGAAGCAGAAGATGATTGATACGGCCGGCCGTATCGAGCGCTTCCGCCGCAAGTTCGCGATGAGCGATGCCAAGACTGAGACGAAGACTGAGGCTGCAGCGAAGTAACGCAGTTAGCGTATTGACGAGCCCCTGCATATGACTGCAGGGGCTTTTCCATGCAGGACACCATTCATACCATTTCTGGGCCCGCTCCGGAGATCATGCCGCACCAGTGAACATCCCGGGCACAAAAAGCCATGAAGAAAAGCTGGGATAGCCCGATTACCTACGAAATGCCGGTGCGCGCGCGGGTGCCCGCGGCCCTGGCGATCGGCAGTGTGCGCGTGGCCCCGGCAACCGTGCTCGCGCCCATGGTCGGTGTTACGGACACCATTTTCCGTCGCTTCATCCGCAATAGCAGCCTGTTTACCGCGCACGCCGGCACGGTGGTTGGGCCCGACGGGGTGGAAGCGCCCATCACCAATCAGCAGTCCGGCTGCGGCCTGCTGATGACCGAGTTCACCTCGGCGGATGGTCTCTCGCGTATGCGCGAGTCCAAGCGCAAGCGCTATCTCACGTTCTACGACGACGAGCACCCGATCGCCGCGCAGATCTTTGGCGCGAACCCGGAGACCCTTGCCGACGCAGCGCGCATCGTGCAGGATGCCGGGTTCGACACGGTGGACCTGAATCTCGGCTGCCCGGCCAAGCGCGTGGTGGCCTGCAATGGCGGGTCCGGCTTGCTGCGAGACCTGCCGTTGATCGCAAAGATCTTCGAAACAGTACGCGCTTCCGTGAGTATTCCCTTCACCGTCAAGTTCCGCATGGGCTGGAATGACAAGAGCATCGTGTGCGTCGAGCTGGCGAGGCTGGCGCAGGAATCGGGCTTGTCCGCCGTGGCGCTCCACGCACGCACCCGCGAGGACGGCTACTCCGGCCACGCACGCTGGGAGTGGATCGCTGCCGTCAAAAATGCGGTGTCGATCCCGGTGATCGGCAATGGCGACATCCGCACGCCGGAAGACGCCTGCGCGATGGTGGAGCAGACGGGCTGCGACGCCGTGATGATCGGGCGGGCCGCGCCATCGAATCCCTGGATCTTCCGCCAGATTGCGCAATATACCGCGACGGGCCGCTACGATCAGCCGACCGAAGCAGACCGCTACGCGCTGATCCGCACCTACTTCGGCATGCTGCTCGGCGAGGATCATGCCGGCGAAGAAGTGCAGGAGTACCGGGAAGCGCAGGGCAAGATGAAGCAGTTTGCCTCCTGGTTCACGCATGGCGTCCCCGGCGGCGCAGCCTTGCGCAAGGCCATCTATGAAGCGAAGACAGGTCCGGCTATCCTCGATGCCGTGGAGCGTTTCTTTGAGCCGAGGCTGGCTGCTGACTTTGTTTCGGCTCACTCGCAGACACCGGGGTCGAGTGAAAATGCGGGCGAGGCGCAGCAGTTTGCCTCGCACGGCTGGGGCTGCCACTAGTCGTAGAACAAGCCGCCAGAGGTCGCGGGGCATCTAGGCCTGGCCCGTCAACACACGTGGCCAGCGCTCCCCGGTGCCACCGTTTTTCCGGAAGATCACCGCGCGCCGCTTTCTCCATTTCTCATCAAGCGCCAGCATCTTCCACTCCACTTCCGGGGAGAGATAGCGGAGCAGGGTGTCAACGGTCGAGTGCACCCGCAGCGCGGTGACGACGAAATAAAGCAGCGGCGCCTGCGGTGACAGCTCAATTCCCGGGAAGTAGCCGGCGCGCGCGATCTCCCCCGCGGCATGGAGTGCGCGCACCCGCATCCAGTAGTCGAGGCCCTGAAACGGCATGTGGAGGTCCTCACTCGTTTTCAACTCGAGCACCGCCAGGCGGCCCTCGCGCGTGACCGCCAGCAGGTCAAGCATGCCGCGGTCCGCGGATGCCAACGCCGGCACTTGCGTGTACACCGGCGTGGCGCGAAGCGTCGAATCCAGCTCCGGCAGGTCCGCCCGGAGAACCGCTTCAAGCCATCGCTCCGGCTGCATACGGTAGAGCGGGTCCCGGACGCTGCCGCCTGGGTGCCGTGATTGAAACAGGCGTGTGACAAGCTCCCGAAGGCCCGCTTCTGTTGTTTCCTCCAGCAGCGTTTCACTGGCGCCCGCCCCGAACGTGAGCCGATCCTGCCGGGCGAAGGATGTGGCGCTTACTCCGTGGTTCACCCGCGCGAACTCCAGGCCATGCAGCCGAAAGCTGATCTCGAGCGCTGAACGGGGTAGCACCTCCACGCGCTCCGCATCCTCCGGGGTGAGCAGGGCGAAGACCCGCTCAATCGCAGGCTTTGAGCGTTCGAGGGCGGCAGCCGGGTTAAAGGCAGCGGGAAGATAGGCGCGGAGATTGCCGGTTTCGGCTTCCTCGACGCGCGTCA
>CAXTEW010000216.1:0-4752 GCA_964243175.1 uncultured Acidobacteriaceae bacterium | reverse complement strand
CCATGGCCGGCAGCTTGGGCCTTCCTGTGCTGGCCGAGGGCGTCGAGACCGACGCGCAGCTGTTCAGCACGCGACGGGAAGGCTGCACCCTGGTGCAGGGATTCCTGTTCGGTCGCCCGATGACAGCCGACGAGTTGGTGCCGCGGGGGGCTCAGCGCATGAGCCATGCTCTATGACAGGGTCTGTCGGGCTACGGCCCGGCTCGCGGGGGTTGTCGAGCGGTGCTGGCCCAGGCGGGCCGCCATCTCCGTCACACCCAGCCACGCCTCCTGCATCCGGAACATGAACCGGCGCTCGTCAAGCGTAAGATGCTGAAAGCCACTTGCTGCCATGGCCGTCTCCTGATGCCAACATGCTGAGAAGGTGAGGTTGTCGCACTTCAGGATAGAACGTGCCCGCCCTACCGAATTGATTCGCAGAATATATCTTATGGAAAGTAAACAACCGACTCTGTATCCGGTTCTCGACGACGGACGTGCCCGGCGTCTGGATGCGTTGGATTGGGCTACCGGTCTCGTGGTGCTGCGCCCGAGGCGGCACGCCGCGCCTGCCGCGCCGCCCGAGCCAGGTCCATGCGGTCATGAACAAGGCTAAGGATCTCGACGACGCCGTCCGGCGCCAGCCGGTAGATTATCAGGTGGCGCGGACGCTCAACCCGATCCTCAGGCTCGACCAAGCGCCTGGCCAGGTGCAGCGGAAACGTGCGCAGCCCCTGCATTCTAGGCACCGTCTTGGACCCGGCAAGGTCCGGGGCGGCGCCGACCGCAGCCAAGGCCGCCAGGATCAGCTTGTTGTAGCGCACAGCCGCGTCAATGCCGAACTGCTGCGCGCTGCTTAGGACGACCTGGTCGATGCGGTCCTCGGCGTGCCCAGCAAGGCGGTAGGGCAACTATCTGCCGTCGGAGGCAAGCCGTGCGTGCAGCCGGGCAATGATGCGCTGCTCCAGGGCGGCCGCGTCCTCCGGCCCGGAGATCATGGTGCAGCGTCCTGCCTGCGCGTCCCGGATGCCTGCCTTGGCCTCGGCGATAATCTCATCCTCAGCCTCGAGATCCTCGGCGTAGCGCCGGATGGCCTCGGCGAGGTAGGCGTCAGTACTTTCGACACGCCCGGCCTCGACCTGAAGATTGATCAGGTTGGACAGGTCCTCTGACAAGCCGACTTGAACGACGCCCATCCACCACTCCCAGGCCAAACCCCTCGCACGCCAGCCTGACTTACCAGAAGACGGCAACGCTGCCCTAGCAGCATAATATACGGCGTCAGCCAGGGTGGTGCACAGATGGGCAGGTGGTGCTGAGGGGCAGATCGACGTAGGGGATCGCCCTCCCAAACTCCGGATGCCCATTGTGCCGTTCAAGGTGAACCAGGACCGCCGCCGCCGTGGAGAACATGCAAACCTGTGGGGTGATTACGCCGCTGTTGCGATTACCTCGTCGTCATTCGCGGCGCGGAAGCCGGGATGGCGAGAGCGGGAGGCATTCTCGAGCGTGTCGTTCAGCACCGCCGTGCGCAGGTCGAGGAAGGGCTGTACCGTGGTTCTGTTCCAGCGCATCTGCTGCTTCTTGTTCATACGCCAGGCGATGATCTCGCCCACCGCGCTCTCCACAAACGCGGTCGAGATCGGCTCGCCACGCCGACGCCGGGCAGCATAGGGCACCAGCGCCTCCTGGTTCCGCTCGAGATAAGCCAGCAGATCACTGACGTGCCGCTCAAGGCGCCCGATACCTGCCACGTCGCGCCCATGCTGGCGCCGGCATAGCCGCCATCCAGCCCAACCACGACAGGGTCGGCTGGCTGCGTTGCGGTCGGCTCTGCCGCCTTGGCGGCATGCGGCTGCACAACGGCCTCAGGCGAACATCGCCAGCACGCTCCACACAGCGCGCTGCTTTGGATGCTCGTGCGTCAGTGGTCTAGGTCGGGCTAGATGTCTCGTTTTGGCCGTCGAGTGACAGGTTTCGCCAGCGCTGCGGGCAGCCTAGTCCAGTTCGTTCGCTGCCTGGCGATACAGAACCCAGCGGGGCGATTCTGCCGCACATCTGGACGGTTTACCGTGCAGCAATGCGCTTGCAGCGGCAGTTTCGCCAGAGATCGGGTGCCTGCGTGAGGCGTTCTCGTCCACCTGGCGAAACCCGTCCTTCGTCCTGTAGTCGACGCAGCGCCGGCCCCGTGTAGGGGTCGGCGCGCGCCCGGTCAGGGCGCGCGTCATCTGGCGCCTCCGATCGGAGGCGCCAGATCTTCTTTTGACCGCTCCGAGGCCCCGATTTGGGGTCTCGGGACAGCCGTTTTGTATGCGCGGGACCCCGTGCATACAAAACTGCGGTAGCGTGCGGTTCCCAGCAGGTTTTACAGCGTTCCTGAACTCCAAGGCACCAAACTAGGCTTTCAACTACCAAAGCCGCCGGCTCGGCCATGAGTCCTGGTAGAATTTCTCAAGATACATCTGGCTGCAACAATATCGGTAGCTATTGATTTCAGACAGCATTAAAGATAAACTAGGACGATTTCTAGGACGCTGTAAGGATGGTCATCTGGATGGTTGAGTCATACCCTCTGACACGGGATGCGAGGGGATACGGCGAAATATGACAGCCCACGCACCAGGAAGCCTCGGTGGCGTTGGATTTCTAGCCGCGTACCTCAAACGCGTTGGGATTGGCGGCCGGGGACGCCGCTCGAGCCTCACTCGGTGGCTGCGCATCCACCAGTCCGAATTTGCTGCCATGCTCGTCGAAACGCGGCCGAGTTGGGAGGAGGTGGCGGCTGGCCTAACAGCCATGGGTGTGCGGGACGGAGCAAACAAGGCACCCAGCGCCGAGCGCGTCCGCAAGACGTGGTGGTCGGTTAGGCGGGCTACATCTAACAACCTTCCTGTCATCTCAGCTCAGGAGACGCTGGCCCCCAATGCTACGGCCCAGGCCATTTCAGCCTCACAGACTACCGAGCCCTTGATCGCTCGACAGAATGAGAATAATGCTGAATCGCCCGAGACATCTCACGTGCGGGAGAGGCTACAGGTTGTTGCAGCCCGACCACGTGGTGGCACGCTCTCGGTTAACCCCGCACCAGCGACCGCACCGGACGACATGGGTCGTCCCCGACCATCACACAATGCTCAGGCAGACATGGAGCGACTACGTGCGAAGATGAGAGCGCAATCGCCCTCCATGCCCAGCGTAGTGTCTTCTGACTGAGAATGGGTAGAGTCCGGCTCTGTAGCCACTGCCGGGCGAATCGCTTCCGGTCGGCTGCTACTGTGGAGGCTGCCCATGGCTAAAACGACCGCTCTTGTCACCGCCGATCCTGCTAGCGCCATCCGGCCAAAATTTGTGGTCCCACTCGGGCGGGGAACACGAGGTAAAACGTTTTTGGCACGATGGCTTGTTGAACGCGCTCAGGAGGAGGACCGCTCAGTCGTTGTCGCCGACGCGGATCGTACAAATCCGACCCTGTCCGGCTATTTTGAGCAGGTTATGCGACCGCCGACGGCCGATGATCGTGATGTGAAATCCTGGCTTGAACAGTTCATCGAACAGCAGATCGAGGAGCGATTCACCGCCCTGATCGACTTTGGAGGCGGCGATCTTGTGCTGAAAGGCGTGAGTCGGGAACTCAACCTCGCAGCGTTCCTCGAGGAGTACGGCATCCAGCCTGTGGCAGTCCATTTGATCGGTCCTGACCCCGACGATCTGGCGTACCTGCGAGATGTAGAGGCTGGTGCATTCGCGCCCGTGGCGACAATACTTGTTCTAAACGAGTCCCTTGTTCCCTCTCATCGGACACCCGCAGCCGCGTTCGAGGACACGGTGCTAAAAAACCCGATCCTGCTGAAGGCGCACGAGCGCGGCGCGCGCCTGGTGTTTATGCCACAGCTGAAGGCCGCAGACGCAATCGACCGGCGGCGGTTGTCCTTTGCGTCTGCTGAGGCGGGCGAGGTGAAGCCTGGGCAGGCACCCATTGGCCCCATCGACCGTCAGAGGATTGCAGTATGGCGCCGGGCGATGAACGATGCTTTTGCTGAGGTCGCCCAATGGTTGCCATAAGTGTCCCAGAAGCGTTGCATTCAGCGGACCAAGTGCCGCATAGTGCTGAATCGGTCATCAGTCTGGCAGACGCTCTCTTGCCCGTATTGAGTGGGGTCCCGACCGGGACAGCACCAGAGCTAGTTGCGAGTCTACATCGCGCAGCGCGCGCGGCCGGGATCACGGACGACGACCCAATGCTGCCGCTGATAATTGCATTAGGGCAGACAATAGGATTTCTTGATACGCGGCTGACACAAAGCGAGCACACTTTCGGAGAGAGCAGCCAGCGCGCGCTTTCCGCGATGCAATTGGTCATGGAGACATCTGCTGCAGAGGAGAGGCGTGTTGTAGCAGCGATGGAGAAGATTGAGAGTGACACTGCCAATCGTCTTATCAAAAACGTCTGGCGCGCGATGGAGAGTCTTCTGGAGCGCAGGTATATCAGGAACGGCAGAGATGGTGCTGTGATCGCGTTGTCTATTCTGCTCGTCGGCTCCGCCCTGATCCTCGGCCGTGGCGACTGGCGCAGCGGACACGCCTCCGATGCTCAGGTCAGCGAAAACGATGTAGGTGTAGAATTAGACTTCAGCAGCTCCGAGACGGCACGTAGTTGGATGGAAGGCGCAAAATGGAACACAAAATGCATCACTCGCGCCTTGGGAGGTTGTAGCGAGGCTTCCGTAAACCCTGCTCTGAGAAAACGGGGCGCCGGCAACATCCAAGTATATAC
>CAXTEW010000215.1:0-4763 GCA_964243175.1 uncultured Acidobacteriaceae bacterium | reverse complement strand
TCGGGTCATCCGAAAGCGAGTACTGCGTCTTCGCGATACACACCGGCACCGCGCCGAAGCCCCACTTTTCAAATCGACGCAGCTGCTCCCGCGCAGCATCGGTGTAGTCCACGCCGGCCGCGCCATACACCTTCGTCGCCACGGCCTCAATCTTTTCCTCCAGCGTTGAGTCAAGCTCATACGTCGGCTTCAGTGTGGGCGCAGGGCCTTCCGTCACTGCAAGCACGGCGCGGGCAAGGTCCGCCGCACCCTCGGCTCCGCGGGTAAACGCCTCGGTAAACGCATTCGGGAGCCCGTGAGCGTCACACCAGCCTTTCAGCCGGGCAAGCTCCTCGTCTGTGTCCTTGGGGAAGTGATTGATGCCGACCACGACCGGCAGTCCGAAGCCCTGCAGGATCGAAACATGCTTGGCCAGGTTTGCGAACCCGCGCTCCAGGTCGTCACTGCCTTCTTCCGCAGCCATCGCCTGGCCCTGGTTCTTAAGGCTCTGCGCCGTCGTCACCAGCACGGCCGCCGCAGGCGCTATGCCGGAAACCCGTGTGACGATATCCATGTACTTTTCCAGTCCAAGGTCGGACGCGAAACCACACTCGTTCACCGCGTAATCCGCAAGGCGCAGCCCGATCTCCTGCGAAACGATGCTGGAGGTTCCATGCGCGATATTCGCAAACGGCCCGGCATGCACAAACGCGGGCGTACCTTCGGTGGTCTGCACCAGGTTGGGCTCGATGGCCTCGGCCAGCAGCGCCATCATCGGGCCGACCGCGTCGAGATCGCTCGCGCGAACCGGCTCCCCTGTCTTTGTCTCGGCAACAATGATCGCGCCTAGCCGGGTGCGCAGGTCTTCTCGGCCACGAGCCAGCGCCAGGATCGCCATGACCTCGGAGGCAGCAGTGATCACAAAGCCGGCATTCTGGTTCGAGCCTTCACGTGGCGCCGATCCATCCTTTTTCGGGCCCGCCACGTTGGTCACAATCCGCCGCAGGCCGCGATCGTTCATGTCGAGTGCGCGCGGCCAGGTCACCGTCGCCGGATCGATCCCAAGATCGTTGCCATGGAAAATATGCGCGTCAAGCAGGGCGGCAAGCAGGTTATGCGCCGACGTAATGGCGTGGAAGTCGCCATGGAAATGCAGGTTGATCTTCTCGCTGGGCTCGACCTGCGAGCGGCCGCCGCCAGCCGCGCCACCCTTCATGCCGAACACCGGGCCCAGCGACGGCTCACGCGAGGTCAGCACCACCTTCTTGCCGGTGCCCTTCAGCACATATTCCAGCCCCTGCGTCAGGCCGATCGAGGTCACCGTCTTGCCTTCGCCTGAAACCGTCGGCGTGGTCGCCGTCACCAGGATCAGCTTGCCCCGGCGCGGAAACGCCGGGTCCGCCAGCAGCCCCAGCTTGACCTTGCCTCCAAACCGGCCGACCTGTTCGAAATACTTCTCCGCGACTCCCAGCTTGGCGGCGACTTCCCCGATGGGGAGCAGCGTGGACTTCTGTTCAACGGCAGGGGCTTCTATCTGCGTGGGCATGCGGTGGTAACTCTCTTTCTTATGCGCGACTCTGTGCGGGCGGAACTTAGTAAGTGGCAGGCACGATGCTCAGCGCGGCCACGGTCTTTTCAAGGCTCGCCGTGTCTTCGACGTTCATGGCGTGCTGGGTTCGGTCAATCTGCCGCATCAGGCCGGACAGCACCTTGCCAGGACCAACCTCGATCCAGTGCGCGGGCGAGAACGCCTCGCGCAGGGCATCCATCGACTCAACCCAGCGTACGGCACCGGTCACCTGCTGCACCAGCGCCTCGCGCAATAGGGGCGCCGCGCTCACCGCGGCCGCCAGCGTGTTGGGAATCACGGGAATGCGCGCGTCCTCAAACATAATTTCCTTCAGCAGTGGTGCGAGACGATCCTGCGCCGGCTGCATCAACGCGCAGTGGAAGGGCGCGCTCACAGGCAGCATGACGACCCGCTTGGCGCCCGCTTCTCTCAGCAACACGCCAGCGCGTTCGACAGCAGCGACGGTTCCCGAAATAACGATCTGGGTCGGCGCATTCAGGTTGGCGGCGGCTACGGTTTCGCCTGTTTCCCGCGCCGCTGTCGCGCAGGCCTCACCTACCGTAGGCGCCTCCAGCCCGAGAATCGCGGCCATGGCGCCCTCGCCTGCCGGCACCGCCTCCTGCATAAACGTGCCCCGGGCATGCACGGCGCGTACCGCATCCGCAAAGCGCAGCGACCCGGCAGCGACCAGCGCGGCATACTCGCCCAGCGAATGGCCGGCGACGACCGAGGGAACAATGCCGTGCTCGCGCAGTACCCGCTCTGCGGCGATAGAAACAGTCACAATCGCCGGCTGGGTAAACGCAGTCAGGCGCAGCTGCTCCTCAGGGCCGTCGAAACAGAGGTTGCTCAGCGAGAAGCCGAGGGCCTCGTCGGCCTCTTCGAAAACAGCGCGCGCCGTGGAGGAGTGGTCATACAGTTCGCGGCCCATGCCAACGGCCTGCGATCCCTGTCCGGGAAAAAGAAAGGCGAGTGCGTGCGTACTCATCCCCCCTATCAGAACTGATTACCGCTTCGGGGTGCAAGGGCCCCGCGAGAGCCAGACCGCCTGCCCCGGCCCGGGGGCCACTCGCGTGGCGTTTTTCGACGGGGCATTCTCGGAGCGTTCGGGTGCCCCACGTCTCAGAAACGAGAGGTGGGGCACCCGTTTCTTCGATACGACGAGCTCCAGAGGCAGATCAATGGCGTCCGCGCGCATGCCAGAGCGCGCCTTCCAGCGGATCGACCGGCGAGCTTTGCAGCACGATACCTGGATAGCGCTTGCGCAGGGCGACATGCATGGCCTCACGCACCAGGCCAACATGCGCGAGGATGCTGCCGACGAACGCGACTTCCGGTGGCGGCAGGGCGGCACGGCTCTCCGCTTCCAGAAGGCTGATCTTGCGGATCACGCCCGCGACCTGGGCGGCCAGCTCACAACCGGCACGCCGCAGCACCTCGAGCGCGATGGGATCGCCCGCCTCAGCGGCCCCAGCGACCACGGGCACCAGCGCGGCGGAGACGAATGCCGGCGAATTAGCAGCCCCAATTACCTCGCCCAGAGTGGCGAGTTCAAGCGCCTGCATGAGTCGAAGCAGCAGCGGCGGCAAGTGCTCCGGACGCACCACTGGCGCCACGCCGTCACTTGCCACAGCATCCGCGCTGGAGGGCGCAGCCGCGTCTATCGCGCGAAAGCAGGCACGCAATGCCTCGCCGCCGATCCAGTGGCCCGAGCCCTCGTCGGACAGCGCCGGACCCCAGCCGCTGGTGTGGACCATGGCCCCGCCTGCCGCACGCCCGACGATGTTGGACCCGGTGCCGGCGATCGCCAGGACACCACGGCCGCCGCGAAAGGCAGCATCGAGCGCGATCGTTTCGTCACCCAGCAGCAGCAGTTCCCCGCCCACAGCCTCGTCTACCGCCCCCTGCAGCCAGGCGCGCACGGCAGGCACGGAAAGCCCGGCTGCTCCAATGCAGGTGCGGGCTACGGAGCCGCTGCCACGCCGGCCAGTAAAGATCGGCAGACCGGCCTGCGCTTCCAGGCTCTGAAGCAGCGCCTGAAGACTGTGTGTCGCATCCTCGGGCAGAACGCGCATGGTCTTGATGCTGCCAGCGGACGCGCGCGCCAGTACCTGGTGCTCATCGGCCAGCACGGCGGTCGTCTTGGTACCACCCGCGTCGATTGCCAGGTACAAAGTCATACGGCAAGTATGCCTCCGTGCAGGCATCCTGCTCCGAATGGTTCACGCGGCGACGCCGCTACCAGCCAGTTGAGCAAAACCGTCCAAACATCGCGCATCCAAACTAGAGAATGCACGGAGAAGAGGAGTAATTGACCATGAAGACCCTACACACAGCTGTTCTGTCCCTTAGCCTGCTGGCAATGCCGGCTTTCGCGCTCGCGCAGCAGTCCACCGCCGACCCGAACGCCGCCGCGCAGAACACGGCCCAGCTGCAGAGCGAAGCCCAGCAGAACAAGGCAAACGCAGACACAGCCAACGCCCAGGCAAAGCGGAGCAAGAAGGCAGCCGACGCCGACAAGAAGGCAGCCAAAAAGGAAAACAAGGCGGCCAAGGACCAGCAGAAGGCCGCAGCAGCCAATGCAACGGCCCAGACCACGCCCCAGCAGTAACGATCGATCTGGAGCAGCAAAAAGGGCCGCGCAAGCGGCCCTTTTGTTCTAAGAGTTTGTTGAGAAAGCTGGAGCTTTTTCCCTCCTGCCGCGGGCGCCAGCTGCTTTTAAAGAAGCGTGCGGACTGACCCCGTCAGTTCTGCCTCAATCAACCCATTCACATTCCCCTGCGCAAACTCCGCCGCCACCCGGATCCCGTTCCGTATGGCCCGGTCATTCGACGACCCATGCCCAACAATACAAACGCCGCGAACCCCCAGCAGCGGCGCCCCGCCATACTCCGAAGGATCTGTCTTCCGCTTGAACGTCGAAAATGCCTTGCGCGAGAGCAGCGCTCCCACCTGCGCGGTTACCGTCTGCTTCAGCGAGTCCTTCAGCATGTCCCGCACCAGGCGGGTCAATCCCTCGCTGGTCTTCAAGGCCACATTGCCGACAAAGCCGTCACAGACGATCACATCGGCATGACCGTTGTAGATATCGCGGCCTTCCACGTTGCCCATAAAGTACAGGGGAAGGGTCTTCAGCAGGGAGAAGGCCTCGTTAGTGAGTTCGTTGCCCTTGCCTTCTTCTTCCCCGATAGAAAGCAGGCCCACGCGGGGCCGC
>CAXTEW010000214.1:0-4793 GCA_964243175.1 uncultured Acidobacteriaceae bacterium | reverse complement strand
CACGATGCGACGGCCGCATACAGCAACGAGGAACCAGTGGGGCGCTTTCGCCTCTGCGCAGGGTGCCGTGTGCACCGGATTGCACTTCGAGGATATGGAAATCCTGGACCGTGTGGGCGGGGGAGACGCGTTCGCATCCGGCGTTGCCTACGGGCTGCTTTCCGGCAAAGGATTGCAGTGGTCGGTAGACTGTGGAGTGGCACACGGGGCGCTGGCCATGACCACGCCGGGGGACAACTCGATGGCGACCCTGCCGGAGGTGGAGCGACTGATGGCTGGCAGCGCCGCGGGCACGGTACGCTAGGGAGCGAAGGGACAGAGATGACGCTATCGAGGCCAGAAGTGCTGTTGCACCTGCGCAAGACCGGGGTGGTTCCTGTGCTGCGCGCGGACAGCGAAGACGAGGCGCTCCGGCTCGTTAAGGCCATCACGGCTGGTGGAGTCAACGTCATCGAGCTCACCATGACTGTGCCTGGCGCACTGCCGCTGTTGCTCCGCCTCGCCCATGCCTACCCGGACGTGCTGCTCGGCGCAGGCACGGTGCTTGACCCCGAGACGGCACGGCTGTGCATCCTTGAGGGCGCGCAGTTTATTGTGAGTCCCGCGCTCAATCTCCGCACCGTCGAGCTCTGTCGCCGCTACTCTGTCGCCGTGCTGCCTGGTGCGTTGACGCCGACCGAGGTGGTGAATGCATGGCAGGCCGGCGCCGATGCGATCAAGGTCTTTCCTGCAAACGCGATGGGTGGAGCATCCTACCTGCGCAGCCTCAAGGCGCCACTGCCACAGGTGGAGCTGCTTCCGACAGGCGGCGTCTCGCTGCACACCGCACTTGATTTTCTACGCGCCGGTGCGCTCGCTCTCGGCGTGGGAGCTGACCTGGTCGACGTCGCTGCGATCCACGCCGGCCACCCGGAGCACATTACAGCGAAAGCCCGGCAGTATGTGGACATCGTGCGACAGTTCCACGCAAGCGCGGAGCATGGGCAGGCTGCTGCCGCGGAAGCTTCACCCAGAAAGAGGAAATGCGTTGATGGCAAAGAATCTGTTTGATCTATCTGGCAAGTGCGCGGTCGTGCTCGGGGGAACTACCGGTATAGGTCGCGCGCTGGCAATCGGGCTGGCCGAGGCTGGCGCCAGCGTCATTGCAAGTTCCCGTTCCGAGGAAGGCACTCGCACCACCGCAGAGGCAATCGAGCAACTGGGCCGAAGAACGCTGGCGATGCCCGCCGACGTTACCTCGCGGGCCTCGCTCGAAGCACTGCGCGACGAGGTGCTGAAGACCTTCGGTGCAGTGGACATCCTGATCAACTCCGCGGGGATCACCAGGCGCGTGCCGACGCTGGACTGCACCGACGAGCAGTGGGAAACCATCTTCGACGTCAACGTGACGGGAACGCTGCGGGGCTGCCAGGTCTTCGGGCGATCCATGCTTGAGCGTGGAGCAGGCCACATCGTCAATATTGCTTCGCTCACCACGTTTCTCGCATTCCACGAGGTTGCAGCCTACGGTGCAAGCAAGGCCGCGGTGGGCGCGCTGACTAAGTCACTTGCCATCGAGTGGGGACCACGCGGCGTGATGGTGAACGCGATTGCTCCAGGCGTGATTCCCACGGCACTGAACAGCGCATTGCTGGATTCGCCGCGTGGTAAAGAACTGCTCGCGCGCACGCCGCTCGCGCGCTACGGCAAGACAGAAGAACTGGTCTCGACAGCACTGTATCTCGTATCGCCAGCGTCTAGCTTTACGACCGGACAGATCATCGCGGTTGATGGAGGCTTTCTCGCCAGCGGTGTCAACCAGTAACGCCGGTATGCCAGGCCGCTACTTCTGCGGCTTCGGTACAAGGGCAGCATGGCTCACCAGCCCGGTACCTTCCAGCACGGAGTAGAAGTGATCAGCCGCCAGGTGCGTCAGGGTATCTACCTGGCCGGAAGGCCAGCGAATGTCTACCCGGTCGACCGTAGTCGCGCCACCGAGTCCAAAGTGTAGCCGCAGGTCACTCTGAGAAAGATAACTGCCGCCACTGCGCACCTCGTCTATCTGTGTCATGCCTGCCGCGATCACGGTGACCCGGGCGCCAAGCCCCAGGCGATTGCTTCTGGTGCCAGCCAGTTCGAGACTGATCCAGTGCCGGTTTGGACCGCTGCCCGTGTTGCGCAGGATCATCGGCGCTCCGTCCAGATCGCCGACGACCGCATCCACGTTCCCATCATTGTCCAGGTCGACCATGGCCAGGCCGCGGCTGACACGCGGCATCGTCAGTGCCGGACCGGCCTGCTCGCTCGCATCACAGAAAGTCCCGTCGGCATTGTTCATAAAAAGATTCTTTGGCTGACGGTAGCGCGCGCCAGAAGGGAGTACGTCTACCTGTGGATACACCTGGCCGTTCACCGCGAGCAGGTCTGCCCAGCCATCGTTATCCAGATCCGCAAACGCGGTGCCCCACTTCACCCAGGGGAGGGTCGCCAGTGCAACCCCGGCGTCATAGGAATTGTCACTGAATTCTGACTTGCCATTGTTGCGGTAGAGAGTGTTGTACTCATCCGCGAAGTTAGTGACATAGAGAGAGAAGCGGCCGGTGTGGTTGTAATCGGCAACAGCAAGCCCCATCGAACCCTGTTCCGACCCGTCCCCACTCACCGCCGTTCCCGATTCGTAACTAACATCCGTGAACTTACCCTTGCCGTCATTCCGGTAGAGATAATTCGGCGTGGAGTCATCCGCAACATAGATGTCAGGTCTGCCGGAACCGGTGAGATCCGACCACAGAACGCCAAGCCCGTAGTAGCCGGGCGCATCGTTAACTCCGGCCTGGAGGGACACGTCAGTAAAGGTACCGTTGCCATTGTTATGGAACAAGTGATCGCCGCCGCCCTTCAGCCCCCGTGGACCGCACTGCACATCCAGCCCCCTGTACTTGCACGTGGGCGCGCTTCCAAACGCAGGGAGGTCGGCGAGGCTGAAGTCGACATAGCCTGTAACCATCAGGTCCGCAAAGCCGTCGCCGTCATAGTCGCCAAAGGCCGCGCCGGTCGACCAGTGGCCGGTAGCGACGCCTGCCGCCGCGGTGACGTCGGTGAATGTGCCATCGCCGTTGTTACGGAACAACGTATTGCTGCCCAGCCCCGTGACATACAGGTCGGGCCAGCCGTCATTGTTGTAGTCGCCGACAGCACCGCCCATGGCGAAACCAGCCATCGCGACTCCTGCTCTGTCAGTGACATCGGTAAAGGTGCCGTCGCGGTTGTTATGGTACAGCGCGCTTCGGGCAGGTTGGTTTCGCAAGGCCATTGCCACGGTGGGTGCATTCGGGAAGTAAAGATCGGGCCAGCCATCCCGGTCGTAATCAATCGCCAGTACGCCGCCGCTCATCGACTCGACGATGTACTTCTTTTCCGGGGCAGACATGTGAACGAAGTGAATGCCGCTCTTCTCTGTCACATCCACAAACACCGGGATGGAGCGATTGGCGCAGAGACGCGTATGCACCCCCGGTGGGGGCGGTGCGGCCGCGGTATGTGCCTGCGCCCCCACGCTGCGCGGGCCCGGCAGGAGCAAGAGCAGTATCGATGTGCAACCAAGGCCGCGCTGCCGCATGGCTACCATAGTAGCGCCCGGCGTGTGCCCGAATCGACTCGAGCAAGAGCGTGCCACGGGACACTGGAAGCCGGACCCGCGATGTGCCGGCGGTGGCATGGCTGCGCTATGATACGTCCTGCCTGGTCATGCGAACTCACACCGTAGGCCGCGAGCGGCATTCTTTGCGAGGGGAGCCTGCGATGAATGGGAAAAAGCGACGTTACAGCGGGTTGGCAAGCCTGGTGCAGAGCCTGCCGGCGCTGGCTGCCCTCGCTTCAATCAGCCTGACACTGGGTGCGCAGACGGTGCCCAACCCACCGGCGACGCACGCCCAGCAGGGAGCACAGGCGCCCGCAAGCGGGGGCTCTGCCACGGCGGGTTCCTTCGCGCCGGTGCTCGATGCGGCCCGGCAGCCGATTACATCGGGCGGAGCCGTCGCTGAGGGGCCAGTCATCTTTCAGAACGTAGCTACCGCGGCAGGGCTTACCAGCTGGAAGCACAAAATGGGCGCGCCGGAAAAGCAGTTCATCCTCGACGCCATCGGATCAGGCGTGGCCTTGCTGGACTATGACAACGACGGCTGGCTGGACATCTATCTCGTCAATGGCTCCACCCGTGCGGCCATGGAGGGCAGGGAAGCGGCGCCGGTCGCGGCGCTCTTCCATAACAATCACGATGGCACCTTTACCAATGTCACGGCCAGGGCTGGGGTGCAGAATAGCCGGTGGGGCTTTGGCGCCGTGGTCGGCGACTACGATAACGACGGCTGGCCCGATATCTATGTCACAAACTTCGGCAAAAATCGTCTCTACCATAACAATCATGACGGCACCTTTACTGACGTGGCAGAGAAGGCAGGCGTGGCCCTGGGTAACTGGTCTACCGGCGCGACCTGGGGCGACTATGACGGGGACGGACGGCTGGACCTGTTTGTGCCCGGCTATGTGCACTACGACCTGAAGCAGCAGACCGCCCAGGACCCGAACGAAGCCCTGTCGTCTTTCTGCCAGTATCGCGGTGTGAAAACCTATTGCGGGCCGCGTGGCCTGCCTGGTGAGCCCGACCACCTGTTCCGCAACAATGGCGATGGCACATTCACGGACCGCAGTGTGCAGGCTGGGGTCGCCGACGCGACTGGCTACTACGGTCTTTCGTCCGTCTTTGTCGATATCAATGACGACGGCAAGCCGGACCTGCTGGTAGCTGACGATTC
>CAXTEW010000213.1:0-4880 GCA_964243175.1 uncultured Acidobacteriaceae bacterium | reverse complement strand
GATGCCGAGTCGATCCTCTACGAGTTGCTGCATCGGGAGCAGGAACTTTCGCTACTCGCTACCGCGGAAGCACCCAACGACCAAAAGGCCATGCAGCGGTCGCAGTTGCAGGTGTTCAAAATGCACGGTCTGGCGCATGAGTCACCAGGGGGCTGAGAAGCGAGCAAGCTGGCCGCCATTACCGTTGCCCATTCCGCCGCCGCCGCGTCCACCCTCGCCGCCCCCACCGCTGCTGCCACCTAAGAGGTAGCTCCCTGGTCCCCTCGGGAAGCCGAAAGGCGGTTTTAGGGGCTCTGCTGGAGGACTGATTTCGGAGGTTTGCGACGCGCCCAGCCTCGCGCCGACCCTCCCCGCTGTGGTATCTATACATAAGTGCGCGGCCGGAGCTCGGTGATCTCACCTGCCCCAAACCCATGCCTTCGCCGCCCCTTCACCCGATCTGCCTGAACCGCCAACTTATGGACGACATCTTCCGCCAAATCGGTGACCTGTTTCTTGGCTCCCTGCCGACCATGGTCATCTTCCTCCTCCTTGTTTTCTGTTACACCACGCTGGTGCACCGGCCTCTGCGCCGCATTCTGGCGGAGCGTCGCGAGCGCACCGCCGGGGCAGTCGAGAAGGCCAATGCAGCCATAGCCCTGGCCGAAGCGAAGACCCAGGAGTACGCGGCGCGACTGCGTTCGGCGCGGGTCGAGATCCAGCAGGGACGCGAACGCCAGGTCGCCGGGTGGAATGCGGCTCGAGATAAGGCAATCGCGGAAACGCGCGAAGCGACCAGTGCGCAGGTGCGTACAGCACGGGCAGCGCTTGAGGCCGACGCGGAACAGTCTCGCCACGCCATGGGGACCTCGATCGATGCGCTGGCTGCCGAGATCCTGGCGCATGTCCTGCCATCCTCTGCCCGGCAGGCAGCTGCGCCCAATCAGGAGGCACACTCCTGATGCAGCTGTTTTCGACACATCGCCGTTTCTTCGCAGCCATCTTCCTCTCTGCTTTGCTCAGTGCTACGCTTGCGCTGCCCCGGGGCGCGCAGGCGCAGGCTGCTGAAAATGCGCCGACCCCTGCGACGGACGCGCGTCATCCACTCCCGATCACGACCGGCACCGCAACCACCAAGATGGATGCCGGCGAGTCAAACAACGAGGAAGAGCAGTACACCCACTCCGCCACCGTGCAGTACCTGGCCAGGCACCTGGGGATCTCGACCAACCGCGCTTCGCGCTACTTCGAAGACTTCAACTCTGGCGTCCTGATCCTGGTGGTTCTCTACTACCTGCTCAAGATTGTGCCGGGCAAGTTCCGGGCTCGTCGCGAGGGCATCACTCGCGACCTGGTCGATGCCCGCAAGGCGACTACCGACGCGCAGGAGCGGTTGAGCCGAATTGAAGCCCAGTTGGGCGCGATGGGTGCCGAGGTAGAGCAGATGCGGCAGCAGGCTGCTGCTTCCGGCCAGGCCGAGGAAGCGCGAATCCATGCTTCGCTCGAAGCGGAGAAGCAGCGCATTGTGCGCAGCGCCGGGGAAGAGATCCAGGCGGCGCAGGCCGCGGCCGAGCGGGGGTTGAAGCGGTATGCCTCCGACCTGGCTGTGGACCGCGCCACGGAGCAGGTAAAGCTGAGTCCAGGCGACGATCTTGCGCTGATTGATGAATTCTTGCAGGGTCTAGCCGGCAACGCAGGGCTCCGGGGGAAGAACTGATGGCGGAACTCTACTCTGGCCGCTATGCGCGCGCCCTGCTGGACGTACTGGAAACCAGCCACATCGATGCCGAGTCGGCGAGCCGCGAGCTGGCTGACTTCGAGAGCGCATGGGAGGAAAGTCCGGCACTGCGCAGTGTTTTCACCGATCCTGCCTACTCTGCTGCAAAGAAGGTCTCGCTGCTGGACAAGTTGAATGAGCGCCTGGGTATGAGCAGGCCCATCCGCAATTTCCTGGCCGTGATCATTAACCATGAACGCATGGAAGCGCTGGAGGATATCCTGCGCGAGTTCCACCGGATGGTGCGGGGCGACCTGGGCATCGACAAGGTGGAGTGGACCAGCGCGCGCGCCTTATCGGATGAAGGCAAGCGGGAAGTGGAAGCCAGGATTCGCGAGCTGACCGGCAAACGGGTGGAGGCTATCTTCCGCCAGGATCCGGCGCTGCTCGGTGGAGCACGGTTACAGATAGGCAGCACGGTCTACGATGGCAGCGTACGTGGTCGGCTGGAGCAACTGAGGGAGAAGCTGGCGGCGGGGTAAAGGGCAGAAGCGGATCCTTCGGCTTCGCTCGGGGTGACCCACCAGTGCAGCGCTGCACAACGCGGCACGGCAAGCTAGCCGGAACTCCCCTCGTACCATCAGCTCAGCACAAGCCACGGAACAGCCCGGCAGCAAGAGCCGGCTGACACAATTGATAGAGTTCCAAGCAAGGACTGCAGGAAAACGATGGCGAAGATCAACGCAGATGAAATCACAAGCCTCCTCCGGGAGGAGATCCAGAACTACGACAGCCGCATGCAGGTCGACGAGGTAGGCACCGTCATCTCGGTAGGCGACGGCATCGCGCGCGTGCACGGCCTCGACAAGGTCATGGCCGGCGAGCTGGTCGCGTTTCCGCACGGCATCATGGGCCTGGCGCTGTCGCTTGAAGAAGAGCAGGTCGGCGTCGTCCTGATGGGCGAGGGCTCCGAGATCCGCGAGGGCGACCAGGTCAAGCGGACCGGCACCATCATGAGCGTGCCGGTGGGCAAGGCGATGGTTGGCCGGGTGGTCAACGCGTTGGGTGCACCGATCGATGACAAGGGGCCCATTGCTACCACCGAAACGCTCCCAATCGAGCGGCTGGCTCCGGGCGTGATCGACCGCCAGCCGGTCAAGGAGCCGATGGCCACGGGCATCAAGGCGATCGACGCCATGATCCCCATCGGCCGTGGACAGCGTGAGCTGATCATCGGCGACCGCCAGACCGGCAAGACGGCGGTCGTCATCGACACGATCCTGAACAATGCCAAGAACAACCTGATCTGCATTTACTGCGCCATCGGGCAGAAGCGGTCCTCGATCGCGCAGGTGGTGCAGACGCTGACCGAAAACGGCGCGATGGACTACACCATCGTTGTCGCCGCGTCCGCGTCCGAGCCCGCGCCCCTGCTCTACCTCGCGCCCTTTGCCGCGACCGCCATGGGCGAATATTTCCGCGACAACGGCATGCATGCGCTGGTCATCTATGACGACCTCTCAAAGCACGCCATTGCGTACCGCGAGATTTCGCTGCTGCTGCGTCGCCCGCCAGGCCGCGAAGCCTACCCGGGCGATGTGTTCTACCTGCACTCCCGGCTGCTGGAGCGCTCCGCCAAGGTGAGCAAGGAAAAGGGCTCCGGCTCGCTGACGGCGCTGCCGATCATTGAGACCCAGGCTGGCGATGTGTCTGCCTACATTCCGACCAACGTGATCTCGATCACCGACGGCCAGATTTTCCTCGAAACGGATCTCTTCAACTCGGGCATCCGTCCGGCCGTGAACGTCGGCCTGTCGGTATCGCGGGTCGGCTTTTCAGCGGCATACAAGTCGGTCAAGCAGGTAGGTTCGACGCTCAAGCTCGACCTCGCGCAGTACCGCGAGCTGGCCGCCTTCTCGCAGTTCGGCTCAGACCTGGACAAGGTGACGCAGAACCAGCTCAACCGCGGCAAGCGGCTCACCGAACTGCTGAAGCAGGACCAGTTCCAGCCGCTGACCGCCGAGCACATGGTCGCAGTCCTGTTTGCCGGCACCCAGGGACTGCTCGATGATGTCAAGGTCGAAGACATCCGGCTCTTCGAGCAGGGCTTTCACAAGTACCTGGACGCGTCGCAGGCAGCGCTGCTGAAAGACATTGCCGACAAGAAGGCGCTCGATGACGACATTCGCGGCCGCCTGAAGACAGCCGTCGCCGAGTACAAGAAGGACTTCCTCGCAGACCATGAGCAGGCCCAGGGCAAGGATGCCGTCGCGACCCTGTCAGCGGATGAACAGCGCAAGGCCGCGCAGACAACGCCAGCCGGCTCACAGCCTGGCGCGGCAACGACTGCTGGCGGTGGTGCCGGGCAGGGTAGCGCGAACGCAGCCCAGACGCAGGGAGCAGCGAAGTAGCCGATGGCGAACGTACTCGACCTACGAAGGCGTATCCGCAGCGTGCGCAACACGCGCCAGATCACCAAGGCCATGAAGATGGTTGCGGCGGCCAAGTTGCGGCGCGCGCAGGAGCGCATGACCAACGCGCGGCCCTACGCGGTGGCGCTGGCCAGCGTGCTGGCGTCGCTGCGTCGCCGCATCGACGCCGTTGACCCGACGACGAACGAGCTGCGCAGCCCGCTGCTTGATAGCCGTCCGGAGAAAACCGTTCTGCTCGTCATTATCTCGGGCGACAAGGGCTTTGCCGGCGCGTTTTCGACCAACATCGTTCGCGCCGCGACCCAGTTCATTGCCGAGCGGCGTGCCAGCGATGGCGGCGTGAAGGTTGACCTGGAAGCTATTGGCCGCAAGGGCCGCGATTTCCTCCGTCGCAACTACCGGGCAGCCGAGTTCAGCGCAGCGCCCAGTCAGCCGGCCGAAACCGTTGGCATGGTAGACGCCCATGCCGTGCCACGCCCCGGCCGCAATCGCCGCGCGGATGTGGAATTTCTGCCCAATGAGGATGCAGCGCGGATCGTGCTCGACAAATTGCGCTTCGACGATATCCGCGTGGTTGCGGATGATATTGTCGCCCGCTATGCGGCGGCCGAGATCGATGCCGTGTACCTTGCATACAACGAATTTCGCTCGGTCATCTCGCAGCGCGTGGTCGTCGAGCGGATCCTGCCGCTGGTCTCAGACAAGGCTGGCGCACTACAGTCGCCCAATGTCGCCGCCAGTGTCGAGCCGTC
>CAXTEW010000212.1:0-4898 GCA_964243175.1 uncultured Acidobacteriaceae bacterium | reverse complement strand
CGAAGAGGGCTTGCGAGAAACAGTCGCGTGGTACCGCTCGACCTATGGGGAAGCACTGGCACAGAGTCCCCGCAACGAAGTGGCTGCCAGTGCCCTCCAAGGGCCTGTTGTGTGAGCGAGGGCGAGTGGCCCGTGTTGCGTTCACATGAGTAACAGTTGTTTACCCACGTATGACATCCGGTTCCCTGCCAGCGGTGACGTGTTTATTCCTTCTTCCGATGCGAAGCAGCGCGGCACCCTACCTAATACCTAATCTGATGCGAAGCAGCGTGCTCCTTGTCTCGAACTGAAGGGCTCTCGATGGAGAGACCTCAGACTCAGTGCAAGCGCTGACTACTTCAGCGAACTGACGGCCCCGCTCTCTGGTCTTGGAGAGCCGTACTTCCGCACCCATCGCATAGGAGCGTATGGAACTCCTCGGGAACAGGACCGCCCGGATAGACGAAGGCAAAGTTGGTGAAGCGCGAGACTCTTCCTGAGGTAAAAGACACTTCGACCACCTGTGGCCCATGTAATTTTACAGATAGCCCATCGAAGTCATAGCCGCTCAAGAAGCATTGAGCCTTCTTGTCCGGGGAGCCAGTGCTCGAGGCATTCGCTACGCAGACATCCACGTTCCTGATACCTGAGTAGTTAAATCCTGAGTGCGAACGACGACCTTAAAAGCCCCATCGGTCGTTTCAGCACGCTCTGCTCAGTGACCCTCGTGCAGCCTTGCATCAGGACCACCGAACAGCAAGCAACGAAAACTAAAATGTTTCGCATCCTGCGCTGTACCCCACTGGAACTTGTGCTGTGGCGCTGGCATCCATGAAGTACGGGTTGTTGGCGTTCAAATGGCAGGCCTAGCCGGGCGAACTGGGTCGCCAGATCTGCTGCGACCGTAGCAAGCCTGAGCGCCAGCGAAAGTCCGAGTGGACGAAAGCTCATCAGGTTAGAAGCGCTACGGGAGTATGAAGGGAAGCCAGCAGTAGAGTTATAAAACCTCGCACCATGGAATCGAGATTGGGTCCTGCATCCCTCTTCTCGTTGGCGGACTGGATCTCCCGTGAAGTCTACGGTCGGGCTGCGCTGGAGTGGCTGCCAGCCGCACAGCCGGTCGATAGCACTTAGTTCTTCGCGAAGTGGCACACTGACCCCGGGCAGCCCAGTGGCTGAATACACAGCCGGGCGGCGAGCACCACCAGCGCAATCCACAGCAGATCGGCGCCCAGCAGGTGCGTCACCTGGAGCCACGTGGGCGCCAGCAGCAGGACGTCCGCCACCCCGAGCACCATCTGCCAGGCAACCAGCGCAACGACCGCGAGTCCGAGCGTCCTGGTGGCTGGTACGGCAGTGCGGCTGTGAGCGACAAGGAACACGATCCACCCGGCCGCCACGACGCTCAGCGTCGGATGCAGCCACCGCACATGCAACAGCCAGTTGGCGTGGGGCGAAAAATCCTGTGCGAATGCCTCGGCGAGCGAGTGTGCCGGGTACAGCGTATCGCCCAGCGCCGCCAGCGAGCCGATGACGCCGACCAGCAGCGTCGAACCGAGGCCGATCAGGCCCAGCAGGGGGTAGCGCCACTCGACCCCGCCGCGCATACGCCCCGCATCGCGCCCCAGGAAGTGAGCGGTCAGCGCCAGTGCCGCCAGCAGCAGCAGCGTATTGGTAAGGTGCAGCGACAGCCAGAAGGCGCGCATGGGTGACTGATCTGTCGCTGTGTGATGAAGCACGACCAGCAGCGCACCCAGCAGGCCTTCGTTCAGGGTGAGCAGCATTGCAGTCGCTGCGAAGACGCGCGCCAGGTGACGCCGCGGGGCGCCGCGCCACGTCCACACCACCAGCGCAACCGCTGCAATCCCTGCCAGCCCGGAGCTTGCGCGGTGGGCGAATTCTATGACCGACGCAATGGTCCGCCAGTGCTGCACGACAGTGCCGCCGCACAGTGGCCAGTGGTCACCGCAGCCGTTGCCGGAGCCGGTCGCACGCACCACCGCACCCCACAGGATCACCAGCACGTTGTACCCGACGACCAGCCAGCTATAGAGCCGCAGGGCAGGCGAGATAGCGGCGGTGGGGGGAGGGCGCGAACCAGGCTGTGCCTGCATAGGCAGCGGGACGTCGACCGGGATGGAGACCTTGGCTGCCATAGTGATGGACGAGGCACCGGGCCTGTCCCTCCACGATTTTATCGCTTGCCAGCAACCCTTCGCGAATAGATAGAATCATCCCATCGATTATGAAAACCATTCGCGTCTTTTCACCCATCGCCTCCGTCGTGCTCGCAGCCACGCTGATCCTGCCTGTGGCTTCCTTTGCTCAAACCGCGGGGCAGGATATGCAGAGCGCGGGCACTGACACCAAGAACGCGGCCAAGGACACTGGCCACGCAACGACCAGGACCACCAAGAAGGCCTACCACAAGACCACGCACGCGACCGGGACCGCCGCAAAGGACACCAAGAGCGGCACGTCCAAGGCCTTCGACAAGACCAAGGAAGGCACCACGGTGGTAGCCGATAAGAGCAAGGAAGGCACGGTCAAGACGTACGACAAGTCAAAGGAAGGCGTGCAGAAGGTATTTGCGCCGAAGACCGAGAAGAAGACCGTGGTGCAGGATAAGGCCAAGGAAGCCAAGATGGATACCAAGGACAAGTCCATGCAGACCACGCAGAAGGTCAAGGACACGACGCCCCGGTAAGTTCAGCAACGCGAAGGGGAGACGCGTCCAGCGTCTCCCCTTCTTCGTGGCTGATTGAAGGGCCAGACCGCCTGCCCGGCTGGAGGCCACTTCGTGGCGATGCTTCGTTCCCCCGGTCACGAGCCTAGCCATTGGCCAGTTCGCGCGCCCTGGCTGTTGCCCGCATGACGGCCTTGATGAGCGTCACGCGCAGGCCACCCTCCTCGAGCTCCAGGATGCCGTCGATCGTGCACCCGGCCGGGGTGGTCACGGCGTCCTTCAGCAGCGCCGGGTGGTAGCCCGTATCGAGCACCATCTTGGCGGCGCCGAAGGTGGTTTGCGCCGCCAGCAGGGTGGCGATATCCCGCGGCAGCCCTACCTTGACCCCGGCCTCCGCCAGCGACTCGAGAATAATGTAGATGAAGGCCGGACCGCTGGCCGAGAGACCGGTCACGGCATCCATGTGCTTTTCATCGACGATGACGGTGCGCCCGACGGTCGCGAAGATCCGCTCGGCCAACTCCATTTGCGCATCGGTAACAAATCGTCCGCGGCATAGCCCTGCGATACCCACGCCCAGCATCGAGGGGGTATTGGGCATTGCCCGGATCACACCGAGTTCCATGCCGGCTGCTGCTTCGATCGCTTCTGTCTTGATCGACGCGGCGACCGAGATCAACAGCTTCCCCGGGTCGAGTGCGGGGCGGATCCGCTCGAGCAGCGCCTCGATCTGGAATGGTTTGACCGCCAGCAGCAGGATGTCGGCCGCTTCCGCGGCATGGAGGTTATCGGTTGTCACCTCCACCCCCCACTGGGTGGAGAGAACCACGGCCCGCTCCTCGTGGGCCACGGTTCCCGTGATCTCGGCAGGGGCAAAGAGCTCGCGCTTCAGAAAAGCCTGCAAGAGGATGCCGCCCATCTTGCCGGCTCCCAGTACCGCGATCCGCGGCCGCCGGCCAACGACCGCCGGCCCACTTGCGACTGGATTGCTGCTCATCGTGCGGCTCCCGTCTGCGGCGTCGCCGGACTGCTACCCACGCTTCTACCCTGCCCGCCCGCGGCGATCCACCGGGTGATCCTGGTCTCAAGCACGTCCATCGGCAGCGGTCCGGCGTCGAGTACCTCGTCATGGAAGCTGTGGTAATCGAACCGGCTCCCCAGCGCCGCCTGGGCCTGCGCGCGCAGCTTCAGGATTTCCAGCTGCCCGACCTTGTAGCCGAGCGCCTGGGCCGGCCACGCGATGTAGCGGTCGGTTTCTGCCTGTACCGTGGCTTCGTCGAGCCCGGTGTGCGCATGGAAATAGTCGATCATCTGCGCCCGGGTCCAGTGTTGCGAGTGCACGCCGGTATCGACCACCAGCCGTACTGCGCGGAAAATGTCAGTCTCGAGCCGGCCGTAGTCGGAGTAAGGGTCCTGGTACAACCCCATGTCCTTGCCTAGGCGCTCGGCATACAGACCCCAGCCCTCGGTATAGGCGGTGTAGCCGGCGTACTTGCGGAACTGCGGCAGGCCGCTCAGCTCCTGCGCGATCGAGATCTGCAGGTGGTGGCCCGGAATGCCCTCGTGATACGCGATCGACTCGGCATTGGCCAGCGACCGGTGGGCATAGTCATAGGTATTGATATAGATGGTGCCCGGGCGCGAGCCGTCGGGCGTGCCGCGCTGGTAGTAGGCCGGCGCCTGCTCCTTTTCAGAGAAGGAGGGTACGGGCTCGACCCGCAGCTGCGCCTTTGGCAGGATGCCGAAGTATTGCGGCAGGCGCGGCCGCATCGCGTCCAGGTCCTGGCGGTAGACAGCCAGCAGGGCCTCGCGGCTCACGGGGTGCTGCTTCGGGTCGGCAGCGACCGACGCCCGCAGCGCGGCAATGTCCCGGAAGCCAAGGCGGTGAGCGATCTGCAGGATTTCCGCTTCATCCCGCGCCACCTCGTCGAGCCCGGTCTGGTGGATCTGCGCGGGCGTCTGCTCGGTCGTCGTGCTTTGCTTCACGCGAAAGGCATAGTACGCGTCCCCGTCGGGCAGGGACCAGGCACCGGGCTCGGCGCGGCCGGCGGGGATGTAGGTCGCTTCGACAAAGCGGGCGAAGAGCGCATAGGCCGGCAGCACATCCTTCGCGATGGCATCGAGCAGCTCGGTCCGGATCCGTGCCTGGTCGGCTGCCGAGATGCTTGCGGGCAGCTTCGCGAGCGGCTGGGAGAAAGGGCTATCCTCCGGCTTCTGCCCGGCCAGGGTCCGG
>CAXTEW010000211.1:0-4934 GCA_964243175.1 uncultured Acidobacteriaceae bacterium | reverse complement strand
ACCCCGATGATGGTCTTGCCGTTTGTCACCGAAAGCGCCTGCAGGTACTTGTCCAGTGTCCGGTCGGCGCCCGGAGAGCTGATGTGGAGCTGGAGCCCGGCGGCACTTTCGCCATGCTCGATGCGCAGCTCCCCGCTGCAGACATTGATCTCGATGTCACCGGTCCCGCCAAATTTCCTTGTCGCGTCCAGGTGCGTGCTGTCGGCTTGGTCACCCGCCTGGCGCGTGTAGGTCGATGGCTCGCTGGAGCTGCCGCAATCCTGGTCGGCAGCAAAACACGCGTGGTTGGCACATGCCATCATGGCCGCCACGGCAAGACCCGGTACCAGGGAGCCAAACCTGCTTCCATTCATCTGCGTCCACCTCGCGCTGGCCGAAACGTTGCGACTGCAGGGTAGATACGCCCGGGTATCGACCGGAGTTCCATGTTTCGGCAGCAATTAAAGATAGGCCGGGCGGACCGCCTGTCCGGCCGGGAGTCACTCCGTGACGGGTATTCGTCAGGGCAAGAGTCGGAGTTCAGCCCTCCCCGATACACTGGACACTGCCATGGCTGACGATTTTGCCCAGCTCGTGAAGGCCCAGGCGGACATCGTCAAGATCGTCGGTGAGCATGTGCGCCTGCGCAAGGCGGGCGCGCAGAACTGGTCTGGCCTGTGCCCGTTCCACTCGGAAAAGTCAGGGTCCTTTTCTGTCCATGCCTCGCGGCAGTTCTTCCACTGCTTCGGCTGCGGCATTTCAGGCGATGTCTTCACTTTCGTCCAGAAGATTGAGAATGTCTCCTTTCCGGAAGCAGTCAAGATGGTTGCCGCGAAGATGGGCATCGCGCTGCCTAAACGCGAGTTCTCTTCGCCGGAGGAAGCAGCCGAGCACCGCGAGCGCTCCCGGCTGATCGAGCTGCATGAGCAGGCGAGCGCGTTTTTCGAGGAGCAGCTGCGCACCGCGGAAGGCGCAGCGGCGCGCGAATACCTGGCCGGGCGCGGGCTGGACGCTGCCGGCATAGCCAGGTTCCGCCTCGGCTACGCCCCGGATTCCTCTAACGCCCTGCGCCAGCACCTGGAGCGTTCCGCCCCGGCAGAGCAGGTGAAGAGCGGCGACTTCGCCCGGCTGCTGCGGCTTGCCGGACTGTTTACCGCCAAGGAGCAGGAGGACAGCGACGGCGTGACCAGAAGCGGTCCGCTGTACCCGCGTTTCCGCAAGCGCATTACCTTTCCCATCGCGAATGAGGGCGGCCGCGTGATCGGTTTCACGGCGCGTGCTCTCGAAAGCGCAGACAAGGCAGGGCCCAAGTACCTCAACTCGCCGGAGACGCCGCTCTACTCGAAGGGGCAGGTGCTGTTCAACCTTCACAATGCGCGGCAGCCGATCCGTCAGCTCAATTTCGCGCTGCTGGTGGAAGGTCAGATGGACTGTATTTCTGTGTCGCTGGCAGGCATCGCCAATGTGCTGGCAACCAGCGGCACCGCCTTCACCGAGGCCCAGGTACGGCTGCTGGGCCGGTACACCAAGCGCGTCATCGTGAACTTCGACCCCGACACAGCAGGTGCAAACGCGGCGGAGAAGTCAATTGCCCTGCTAACAGAAGAGGGATTTGAAGTGCGTGTCGTCACCCTGCCAGACGGGTTGGACCCCGACCGCTTTGTCCGGGAGCGGGGGCTGGCGGCGTACACCGCGGCGGTTCGCGGGGCCAGGCGCCACTCGGAATACCTGATGGCGCGTGCCCGGCTGCTGCACCCGCCGACCACCGCCGAGGGCAAGATCCAGGCACTCAATTACCTGCTGCCTCATATTCGGAAGATGCCGAACGCCATCAGCCGGGAAGAGTTTGCGAACGAGGCGTCGCACCAGCTGGGGATCGATTCAGCGCTGGTCCGGGACGAGCTGAAGCAGGCCGCGGCGGGAAAACGACAGGCGCTGCAGGCAGCGGGGCCGGCACTGAGCGATGCAGAAAAGGAACTGCTGCGAGCAATGGCCGCGCCGGCCGGCAGCCCCGCGTTCGCGGCGGTTGCGCAGGCCTTCGATGCACATCCGGAGCACTTTGCGGCGCTGGCGGCGGAGAAGGCGCTGCGCCTGCTGCGGGAGCGCGCAACCGGTGCAGATCCACTGCACGCGCTGCCGGAAGGGACGGAAAAGACGCTCCTCGCAGAGGTGCTTTTCGGAGAAGGGCAGCATCCGGTCGAGCTGGAAGCTACCTTGTCCGCGCTGCGTTCCATTGAATGCAGCGCGCTCGAGCGCGAGCAGCGCGCAGTACGGGTGGCGCTGGCAGAGGCAGAGCGGCGCCAGGACGAGTCGCAGATCCTGGTGCTGGTAAGCCGAAAGCAGCAGCTGGAGCGGGCCATCCGAGCACTGTAGTGCCTGAAGAATGGCGGGGTGAAAGGCAGATGCTGCCTTGTCGCGGGCACAGAGAAACAAAAGCTGCTTTCAAACATCTAACTGTCCAACGGAAGAAAGCAGGGCTTGATGCAGCAGCCGTGATGGCGTCGACAGGCGCTCGATGGTGGCTGTGATCGCATCAAAACCTGTTATTCTAGACTTCTTCGGCATGCTGCGCTGGCCTGCGCTCGTTCTCTGTAGCGCCCAATGGCCCTAACTCTGTGGAGCTGCGACAGCCCTGCCCGGACACCTGGAACACTCCGAAATAGACGCGGGAGAGATGACTCGCTTGGCCATGGAAGACAAGTACGAAGACGATATCCAGAACTTGATTGAAGCTGGGAAAGAGAAAGGGTATTTGACCTATAACGAGGTCAACGACCTGATCCCTGGTGATGTGCACTCCCCGGATGATCTTGATGACCTGATGACCACCATCGGGACGCAGGGTATCGACATCCTGGAGGGCGGCCCCAAGTTTGGCGGCGACAAGTTTGAAGAGAGCGAAGACGGGGAAGACGTCGAGCTCGACCTGACCCCGGGCACGCTTGAAAAGACCAATGACCCTGTCCGCATGTACCTGCGCGAGATGGGCACAGTGCCCCTGTTGACGCGTGAGGGGGAAGTTGAAATCGCCAAGCGGATTGAGCGCGGGCAGGTGCGCGTGATGAAGGCGATTGCGCGCTCGCCGATCGTGGTGCGCGAGATTATTGCGCTGGGCGAGGACCTGAAGCGCGGCGTTCGCAATATCAAGGAAGTGGTGCTCTTCGACGAGGAAGAGGTGACCGAGGAAGTGGTCGTGTCGAGGGTGAAGCAGACCGCGGCGCGGATCGAGGTCATGCAGAAGCACCTCAAGAAGGCGGCGCTGCTTGAAGAGAAGCTGCCCCCGCTCGACGCCGTCAAGGCAAAGGCGAAGGAAGCCCGCAAAACCCGCTGGATGATTGCGCGCGAGCGGGTGTATGTCTCGCGCATCGTTCGCGAGTTGAAGTACACCAACGCCGAGCGAAAACGGCTGCTGGACAAGCTGAACAAGTCCGTCGACTCCATGCGCATGCTGGAGCGACAGATTCGTTCGCTCGATGTCAAGTTTGACGCCTCGAAGAGCGAAGAGCTCAAGAAGGAGTATCGCCGCCAGCAGAAGAACTGCCGTGTCGACCTCGAGAAGATGGAGGAAGATACCGGCGTTCCCTTGTCCGAGATCAAGCGCACCCAGCGCGAAATGATCCAGGGCGACATGGATGCCGAGCAGGCCAAGCGCGAGCTGATCGAGGCCAACCTGCGGCTGGTGGTATCTATCGCGAAGAAGTACACCAATCGCGGCTTGCAGTTTCTTGACCTCATCCAGGAAGGCAATATCGGCCTGATGAAGGCTGTCGACAAGTTCGAATACCGGCGCGGCTATAAGTTCTCGACCTATGCCACGTGGTGGATTCGGCAGGCGATTACCCGCGCCATTGCCGACCAGGCCCGCACCATTCGTATCCCGGTGCACATGATCGAAACGATCAACAAGCTGATCCGCACGTCGCGGCAGCTGGTGCAGGAGCTTGGTCGCGAACCGACTTCCGAAGAGATCGCGCGGCGCATGGATATACCGGTCGCGAAGGTGCGCAAGGTGTTGAAGATTGCGCAGGAGCCGATCTCGCTCGAAACGCCGATTGGTGAAGAAGAAGATTCGCACTTGGGAGACTTCATCGAGGATCGCCAGGCGGTCTCGCCATCGGATGCGGTCATCAGCGTCAACCTGAAGGAGTACACGTCGCAGGTCCTGCGCACGCTGACACCGCGGGAAGAGCGCGTGATCAAGATGCGCTTTGGACTGGAAGATGGCTCGGAGCACACGCTCGAAGAAGTAGGGCAGAGCTTCCAGGTCACGCGTGAGCGGATTCGGCAGATCGAGGCCAAGGCGCTCCGCAAACTGCGGCACCCATCGCGCTCGCGCAAGCTCAAGGCGTTCGTCGATACGACCCGCGATTAGTCAGCTGCGTCCTCAAAAGCGACGGCAGTACACAAAAGGTCACCTCGATAAAAGGTGGCCTTTGTGTGCTGCACTAGCCGTGGAAGCGGTGTCAGCAGACCCGGCAATGCTGAGTCACTGACACATCCGGGCATGGCCACTATGGCTGCTTTTTTACTCCATCGATAAAAGAGACGACCGAAGGCGCCGACCAGTCAGCTGCGCCGGTGTGCTTCGCCACTAATCTTCCGTCCGCTGCATAGATGAAAGTTGCCGGGAACTGGTTGAACTGCATTGAGTTCGGGATCGCGTCATCGTCCATGGTGTAGAACGGGAGGTCAAGATGATTGCGGCGCGCATATCGCCGTACCGCCCCTGGGGAATCCAGGCGAGAAATGATCAGGAAGGTGACATCCGGATCATTGCGGTAGTGGTTATAGAGGGCTTGTACGGTCGGCATTTCGGCGACGCACTGGATGCACCATGTTCCCCAAAGATCCAGAAAAACTACCTTGCTTCTCGTCTCGAAAAGATTCCGTGGGCTGCCGTTCAGCGTGCGGAATGGGAAATCGACGGGAGACTCTCGCATCTGGACCAGATGCGG
>CAXTEW010000210.1:0-4942 GCA_964243175.1 uncultured Acidobacteriaceae bacterium | reverse complement strand
GGCTGTCGTGCATCAGGGTCGTGTCCCGTTCGGTGCCGAAGGCGAACCCGGGTATCTCGCTCAGGAAGGGAAGACCGGTCAGTGCCGCGCTTTCCTGGTTCGAGAGCAGGGAAAAAAGCACTGTTTTCTCTCCCGGCTTGACGGTAATGATCGAGGTATTGGCGCGGTTGTTGATGATGGGATTGCTGTTGAGCGTCTGTCCGCTCAGCGAGGAAAGCTGGAGTTGCAGCTTGAGCGAGATGTCATGGTCCTGCTGGACGCGGGTTGTTGCGGTCAGCGTCAGCCCGATGTCCTGGTACTGCACCTGCGGTACTGCTGCCGACGCAGCCGAGCTGAGCGATGCAAGATTAACGCCGAGGTTCTGCAGGGTGTTCGAGAGCCCGGCCGATGAGATGCCCGCGATACTGGTGGACCCTGTGGCCAGGTTCGAGTAGGACGAGGTCACGATCGGGTAGCGTTCGCCGATCTTGACGCTGCCTTCTTCCTGGTCGAGCAGCCGCAGCTGCAGCTTGTCGAGCATGGTGGTTTCTGACGAGTTCAGCATCAGGTTCCCTGTCGACTGCGCCAGCGTGAGACCGGTCGTCGTGATGCCGCCGCCGAACACCGCAAAGGGCTGCGAAAGCAGCGTTGATCCGGCCTGCCCGGATAGCACCAGGGCCAGCGCGATCTCCTCGATGTTGCCAGGGCTGGCCAGGCCACTCGAGATGATCTCCTGCACCAGCGAAGGGTTATTGCTGATGAGCGTGTTGACTTCGGACGTGACATTGAAAATGCTGCTGCTCTGCGGCAGCTCCGCGCCTTCATTTACCGTGCGCTGCCGCTGCACTTCGTAGATATCCACATCGAGCAGCGTTTCGCTGCGGCCGGCGAGCAGCTCGTTGACCTCGGTGTTGAAGGCGTTCATCTTCGTCGCCGGGGCACGCAGCGTCAGGGTGTTGTTGGACTCATGAACCGTGGCCAGTTGGGCTTCGAAGACGTTCCGGGCGATATTGCCGACGTCGTTGAGCTCCTGCGTCGTGAGCCCGGGCAGGTACACCGTTTCAAAGGCCAGCCGCTCGTACTTGGTCCGGTTTTCCTTGCTGTCCAGCGCCAGCAGGGCGCGCTGCGGGTCGAGCGGCACCACAAAGGTACCCGTGGCCAGGGTCAGCATCTGCTCGGCCTGCGCAAAGGTGACGTCATCGGCATCGAAGTGGACGCGCTCGCTTCCGACCGTGGCATCGATAGTCGGCGTGATGCCGTAGACCCCCATGACCTGGCGGAGCGTTTCCCCCTTGGGGACGAACAGGTGAAAGCTGTGCAGACCGGGCTCGGGCGTGAGCCTCACCGGGGGCCCGGCATCGTCGTTCTCCCGGGCGAGCACGGCGTCCTTCGGGATCGTGCTATCCAGCAGGTCTCGTGCATGCTCCAGAACCAGGGGGTTACGGCTGTCCTGGGCCGCCGCCTCGGTCATGCGCGCGCGCCAGGTCGCGTCGTCGCCCAGCAGCCTCGCCTTGAGGGCCTGCTGCGCGAGCTGGGTGGCCAGGTTGTCGCGCGTAATGGCCAGCGCGGCATCGTAATCGCGGTTGCCGGGATCCAGCGCCAGCGCCTGCGCGAAACTCTTCACTGCCGCGTCCAGGTGTTTTGCAACCACAGCCCGGCCACCTTCGACGAAGAAGCGCTGGGCCCGCTCCTGGTCGTGGGCAGTGGCGCGCGCAGGGGGCTGCGGCGCCGGCTGCTGCGCTGAAAGTTGCTGGGACGCCGCCACGGTGCAGCCGAGCGCAATCGCCAATGCCGCTGCCGCACGCAGGTGGCGGGGGCGGCTCACGCAGGCGGCCTTGGCGACGGGTACGCAAGCAGGGCCTCGAGGCTGGTCGCGCATACCTCCGGCTCTGCTTCCATCAGCTGCGCAAAGGTGTAATTACCGGTCGCGACCGCGATCGTGGGCAGGCCATTGGCACGGGCAGCGGTGACATCAAAGACGGTGTCGCCGACAACACACACGCTCTTCGCCCGCCCATGATGGGCGCTGTCCGGCTGCAGGGCGGTGTGTGCCAGGCCCAGCGCATGCCCGATCATGTCGGAGCGAACCTCGAAGGCATCGCTGAAGCCGCCGAATGTGAACCAGTGGCGCAAACCGGCCTGCTCCACCTTGATCCAGCCGATGCTCTCGATATTTCCGGTCGCGACACCCAGTGCCGCACCCTGGCGCCGCAGATGGGCCAGCGCTGCTTCCACCCCGGGCATCACCAGGAGGTCCATCTCCGCCTGGCGAACGGTGACGCCGTCGCTCATATGCCGGAAAATGGCGTCGACGTGGGGACGCCATGCCTCATCGTCCATCGCTGCCAGGCGGAAGGCATCGCGCAGGATGCCAGGGTCGGTGTTGCCGTGCAGGGTCACGCCATCGAGCAGGAGCGGGCGGCCCAGTACATGGTCGACCGCTGCGAAAAATGAGTCATAGTGCACCCGGTCGCGTGAGCGCAGCAGCGTCCCGTCGATGTCAAACAGGTAGGCGTCCTGGCGATCCCACAGGAAACCGGGCTGTACATACACCTGGTCTGCGGCTGTCGTGTCCGGGGCGTGCGTCTGCGTAGAAGAACTCGTCATATAGGCAAGGGTAAAGCAGGCAAGGGGGAAGCAGTGACTAGCGTGGGCCGCTGCCGGTGCGCTTTACCTCAAGCATTGGACGTTCGCGGGCCGGCGGACGTTTCAGCCCGGCACGTACCTCGGCCGGGTCGATCTCGAGCTCGGCGATCATGCGGCTCAGCGTGTTGCGATGGACCTGGAGGTCCTTCGCGGCCTTGCACTGGTTGCCGCGGTGCGCCAGCAGCACCTCCAGCAGGAAACGCTTCTTGAACTCACGCACCGCCTCGGCATAGGTGATGCCGCCGGCATACATTTGCCCTACAAGGGAATCCAGTTCACGTTTCACGCGGGGTCGCTCTCTTTCCTGTTCTGCCGTTCCAGTCTGCCAGCTACGTCAACTGCTTCTACCAAGTGGAAAATCGTGGAGCATGCTCATGCAGGAGACGCGCTCCATACCGTACTTTCTGTTGCAGCCCCGCCGGCGTGGCGATGGTGCTGTCACGGGCTGCGGCGACGAAGTACGGGCCCAGTGCCGAACCCCGAAGCAGCCCTGAGCCCGGCCAGAAAGCCACCATCACCATGACGCCCAATGTCACCAGCACTGCTCCCTTGACCAGCCCGAAAGCCGCTCCCAGCAGCCGGTCGGCCCAGCCCAGGCCGATGGTCCGCATCGACCAGCGAATCAACCGTCCCACGGCTCCAGCCAGCAGCATCACCAGCAGCGCAATAGCCAGAAATGCTGCTGCGTCCGCCAGTGCCGCGGAGCGCAGCCAGCCTTGGAACCAGGGCACTACGCGGGGATAGTTCCAGCTCGCGACCCCGGTGCCCCCTACGATACCAGCCAGCGAGAAAGCTTCCACGAAAATGCCGCGCCGCGCTGCCTGCGCCGTACACACCAGCAGGATCGCGACGATGACCCAGTCCACTACGGCCACCCGGGCTGCTCCCTCCATCCAGACAAATACGCGACACCGGCACCTGCGCAGCCGGCCTCGATTTATAGAGAGAGCCGCCTGCCGGTCAGCAGGCGGTAGGCTTCCAGGTACTTGGCCTGGGTTTTCTCAACAATCTCAGGAGGCAGCGAGGGAGCGGGCGCCTGCTTGTTCCAGTGGATTTCTTCGAGGTAGTTCCGGACGAACTGCTTGTCAAACGATTCTTGCACCCCGCCCGGCTTGTAGCCGTCGCGCGGCCAGTAGCGGGATGAATCGGGCGTGAGCACCTCATCGGCCAGCAGGATCACGTCGCCGACACGGCCAAACTCGAACTTGGTATCCGCCAGGATCAGGCCGCACTGCTCGGCATGCGTGGCCGCCCGGCGGTAGATCGCAAGGCTCAGGTCCCGCAGCGTCACTGCATCCTGCTCGCCGATCGCAGCGACCATGTCCGCAAACGAGATGTTTTCATCATGCTCGCCATGCTGGCTCTTCGATGCCGGGGTAAACAGCGGCTCCGGCAGCTGGTCGCTTTCGCGCAGGCCGGCCGGCAGCGCGATGCCGCAGAGCGAGCCGGTCTGCTCGTAATCCTTCCAGCCAGAGCCGGACAGGTAGCCGCGTACAACGCACTCGACCGGAAACATGTTGGCGCGTTTGACCAGCATGGAGCGCCCGCGCAGCTGCTCGCGAAAAGGCTCCAGCTCGGCAGGAAACACATCGACCTCGGACTGGATGAGGTGATTGGGAACGTCATGCTCGAGGAACTCGAACCAGAAAAGAGAAAGCTGCGTCAGTACCTCGCCCTTGCCGGGGATACCGCTGCCCAGCACATGGTCAAAGGCCGAGATACGGTCCGTGGCCACCAGGAGCAGGTCGTCGCCGACCGCGTACAGATCGCGCACCTTGCCGCTGGCGATCCTGCGGATACCCGGCAGCTGGGTTTGAAGGAGTTCTTGCAACGAGCAGCCTTTCCGGGACGGGTCGACAGGAGCGAAACTGCTGCCCCGCCGATACCCGATTCTGCGGCTGACTTGGCGGTTTGTCAATGACCCATCCGGGCGACGTGGCCGGGCCATGACCCCGGCCAGCGCCCCGGAAACGAACCGGCAACCGTCGCGACTATTTGGCTCGACGCGTGCTTATACGGGCATGCTGCCGGGCAACAGGTATCCTGAATCCATGCGGGTGCGGGTGATCTTCTTTGGAATATTGCGGGACGTTTTTGGCGCGGGAGAGCAGTGGGTGGCCCTGCCGGAAGCAGGCGCGCAGGATGTCGCGACCCTGCTGGCGGTGCTGCAGGCCCGATCCTCGCCCGCGGCACACGCGCTCTGGTCAAGGCTTGCGGTAGCAGTCAACCAGCAGTATGCGCCCGCCAGCCACGCCCTGGCAGAGGGCGACGAGGTAGCCTTGCTGCCCCCGGTGAGTGGCGGAACCCATGAACCAAC
>CAXTEW010000209.1:0-4942 GCA_964243175.1 uncultured Acidobacteriaceae bacterium | reverse complement strand
CCATTATGGGACATGTTCACCGTCACTGCCTCGATCTGTTCCGTCCCCACCATGCGCAGGACCGGCAGGTGCATTGGAAATCGAACGGCACTTCGTAGTTCTTCCCATACCATTGCTTCAGCTCGCCTTCACACATCAAAAACCACAAACCAACAGGCCCAGGTCAGGGGGCCATCGCAGACCTCGGGGAGCCGGCAGACAACGCGGCGGGTGCACTTGCAACCAAATCTCTTGCAAGACGGGCTGCCGCGATTCTGCACATTCTACACTGCATGCTCCGCGCTATATCTACACCAATGTTCATACAAAGTGCACCCAGGGTGTCTTCAGTAAGGTACGAAAGAGTGCCCGGCTATAGAGCAGGAGAGCGGCCAGGGACCATATTTCTGTAATGGCCGGGCCGGCGGCGCCGCTCGCCAGCTCACCGGGAGCTGCGGGCGGCGCCGGGCGGGGAGTTGCGAGGTACCGCCAGGGCCATGCACACTCAGGGCTACGGGTGCCGCATAGCTCGTGGCTGCCCGGCCGGAGCAGGCTTGCCGAAGGTAGGAAGCGGAGGCGCATAGCGGGTGGACGCAGGCAGCGAGGCACGCGACAAGACACCGGCGGCACCAGGTAGGCAGGGGTTTGCCGTGCGCTGGCGGCGGCTTGCCCCGGCACAGCGGCACGCCTTCTTTGCCTGCTTCCTGGGCTGGACGCTCGACGCCTTCGACTACTTCCTGCTGGTCTTCTGCATCCCAGCAATCGCGGCGGGATTCCATGTCAAAACGGTGGCGGTCGCCGGGGCTGTCGCGCTGACGCTGGCCTTTCGCCCCGTGGGCGCGCTGCTTTTCGGGCTGCTCGCTGAACGCTACGGGCGCCGGCCCACGCTTATCTTCAATATCGCCTGCTACTCCCTGCTGGAGCTGGCCTGCGCCTTTGCGCCGTCGCTCCACGCGCTTCTCCTTCTGCGGGCACTGTTCGGTATCGCCATGGGAGGGGAGTGGGGAGTAGGCGCTGCGCTGGCCTTTGAAACCCTTCCGGCTGAAGGGCGAGGCTACTTTTCAGGGATCCTGCAGGAGGGCTACGCGGCCGGGTACCTGCTGGCGGCGCTTGCGTTCGGGCTGCTCTTTGATCCCTTCTCGACCATGCATGTGGCAGGCCACCTGGTCGGTTGGCGAGGGCTCTTTGTCGTAGGTGCGCTGCCAGGCCTGCTCACCCTGTACATCAACGGCAAAGTGGAGGAATCGCCGGCTTGGCGTGAGGCCCGCGCAGCCAAACGGGCAGTTGTCGCCGGGCGGGCGGTGGCGGGGAGTCGGCCGCCGGCGGCCCCCCGGAGAGCAGGCCGGGAGTTCGCGGCCGGCGTCCGCCAGCATGGCGGCACCTTCGTGTTCCTGGTCCTGCTGATGGCCGGCTTCAATGCTTTTTCGCACGGAACGCAGGACCTGTACCCAACGTTTCTGATCCGGGACCACCACGCGACCGCACACCAGGTGGGCGCCATTGGACTGGTCTACAACGTGGGCGCAATCCTGGGCGGCATCCTGTTCGGCGCCTTGTCTGAGCGCTGGGGACGCAAACGGGCCATTGTCACGGCAGCCCTGCTGGCGCTGCCCTGCATTCCCCTGTATGCCTTGTCGCCAACGCTGCCGCTGCTTGCCCTGGGCGCGTTCCTGATGCAGTTTATGGTCCAGGGTGCCTGGGGCGTGGTGCCGGCCTACCTCAGCGAACTCTCACCCACGTCAGTGCGCGCGATCTTCCCGGGTGTGGCTTACCAGCTCGGCAACCTGCTGACTTCGCGCAATATCGTGCTCCAGGGGTGGGCGGCTGCCACCTTCAGCCGTGGCGGCTCACTTGCCCCGGTATTGGCCGGCACGGTTCTGCTGGTTGCCGTGTACCTGGCGATTGTTGCTTCGCTGGGGCGCGAGTCTCGTGGACAGGAACTGCTCTGAATTGTTTTCAGTCGGAGTACCCGGTGGTAACACGAACCGGCCCCTGCCTCATGCACAATGAATGCAAGCCATACGTTATATACGAGCTGGATTGCCGTACCGCCAGGAGGTCCACTTTGCCGCGCGTCCACTTTCACCAGCAGCTGGCCCAGCTGAAGGGCAAACTGCTTGCCATGGCTGCCTTGTCGCAGCAGGCGCTTGAGTCCTCCGTCGAGGCTTACCTGGATCGTGACGAGTCGATCTGCCAGTACGTTCGCGAGAATGAAATGGCGATCAACATGGCCCAGCGCGAAGTCGACGAGATGAGCTATGAACTGCTCGCGCAGGAGCAGCCCATGGCCATCGATCTGCGCTTCATCCTTGCCGTCATCAAGATCAATGGCAACCTGGAGCGGATTGGTGACCAGTCCATGAGCATCGGGCAAAGAACGCTGGAGCTGATCGCCACCCCGGCCATCGAGGCGCCCGCGGATATAGCCGGCATGCGGGATATTGCGCGCACCATGATTCGTGGGGCGCTGCAGGCGCTGCTGGAGGGCGATGCCCAGCTGGCTGCCGCGGTCATCGAGATGGATGACGACATCGATCGCCTGAACCGGGAGGCCCATGAGCAGCTGGTAGCCATGATCGCCGCGGATGCCGCGGTGGCCGAGCAAGCGCTTCACACGATCATCATCTCGCGCAACCTGGAACGGATCGCGGACTATGCGGCCAACATCGCCAGCGATGTGATCTTCTGGATAGAGGGCGCAGATATCCGGCATCCGCAGCTGGCCATGCTGCGTGAAGCGTAGCGGCTTGCGGCGCGGCGCAAGGCAGCAGCCCTTACACTGGAACCCATGGGAGTAGCAGCAGTAAGTGCGCCGATTATCCTGGACGGCAAGGCGCTGGCCAGGGAACTGGAAGTGGAGCTGCGCGGCCGCGTGACGCGGCTGCGTGCCCATACAGGAGGGGCGCTGCCCCCGGTGCTGGCAACAATCCTGGTCGGCGACAACCCCGCGTCCGCGACCTACGTGCGCATGAAAGGCAATGCCTGCCGGCGGGTGGGTATGGAATCGCTGCTGGTGGCGCTGCCTGCCTCGACCACAACTAGTGAACTGCTGGGGGTAATCGACGAGCTCAATGTGGATGCGCAGGTCCGCGGTATCCTGCTGCAGCATCCTGTCCCCGAGCAGATCAACGAGCGCCTGTGCTTCGACCGGATCGCGCTCGACAAGGATGTCGACGGGGTCACCAGTCTCGGCTTTGGACGCATGTCGATGAAGGAGCCAGCATTTGGCTCGGCGACGCCGGCAGGCATCATGCGGCTGCTGCAGCACTACAGGATCGCGCTCCAAGGCAGGCGGGCAGTGGTGATCGGGCGCAGCGCGATCCTGGGCCGGCCGATGGCGACCATGCTCGACCACGCAAACTGCACGGTGACGCTGTGCCACCGGTTTACCGTCGACCTCGCGAGCCACCTGCGCGAGGCAGACGTCGTGGTCGCGGCGCTCGGCAAGCGCGAGTTTATCCGTGCGGACTGGCTGCGCGACGGCGTGATCATCGTCGACGCTGGCTACCATCCGGGGATCGATGGCGGCCCGGGCGCCGGCGACGTGGAGTTATCCGCAACGCTGCGGGAGCGTGCGGGCGCCTGGACCCCTGTGCCTGGCGGCGTCGGCCCAATGACCATCGCTACCCTGATGGCGCAGACCGTTGCCTCCGCGGAGCGCGCGGCTGCTCTGGAGCCATTGCTGGCTCCCTGAGCCGGAGAGAGGCAGCTGCGCTCTTTTGGGGGGCCGAGCAAGGCGATCCGAAAGCGCTTCGTGGTAACTTCCCGAATGGGCGAGATCGCTTCGCCCTGACTCCCAGCCTGACCGATAAAGAAAGCAGATCCTTTGACCGTGCCTGGTGTTGTTCGTCGCAAGGCTCTTCTTGGCGTGGTAATCGCCGCAACCGCAATCGTCCCTGTCTGCCGTGCGCAGGATGCGCCTGCCAGCACCGCCGCGGCTGACGCCGTGAATAGCCAGGCGGCGAGCACGGTATCTGTCCACCTGGATCCGGCACGAACGACGGTGGCCTTCAGCGCGGGAACCATTCGCCGGGTTCGCGGGACTTTCCAGTTGAAGACGGGCCTGTTTGCGCTTGACAGCAAGAGCGGGATCGCGCAGGGCGAGATCCTGGTCGATGCGGCGTCTGAAAAGAGCAACGATCCCAAGCTCGACCACAAGCTGCAGGCAGAAACCCTGGAAAGTACAAAGTACCCGGGGATCTTTTTTCACCTGGAGAAGGTCTCGGGCAGCCTGCCGGCAAAGGATGGGAGCGCCCGCCTGAAGCTCGACGGATCCTTCAATATCCATGGCGCAGACCACCCCTTGAGCGTTACCGTGGATGCGGTCACGAGGGGCGGCGAGGTCGATTTGAAAAGCACCTTCACGGTGCCCTATGTACAGTGGGGCATGAAGGACGCGAGCAGCCTGTTTCTGCGCGATCGCGACATCAGGATCATGGTGGAGTCACATGGAACGGTGGAAGGGCTGCACCCAAAGAGTTAGGCTGGCAGCAGGTGCCCTGTTGCTGTGTGGATTGGCAGGATGCACGACGCGGCCGGCCGAAACGCCAGACGAGAAGCTGCAGCACCAGGCGGCGCAGGATGCCCAGCAGTTGCATCACGACCTGAAAGATGCGGGCAAAGAAGCCAGCGCGGCCCTGGTGGCGGCGCGGCGGGAGACGAAGGACGTCGTCGCCGGCGCGAAGCAGGGCTGGAATGAAGGCGGTGGGAAGCCGGGTTCGCGGGAAGCGGCGACCGGCGCCGATCCGGGCAGAGACGGGGATACGGTAGACGTCAACCACGCTTCGGTGCGCGTGCTCGAGACACTGCCTGGCATCCACGCAGAAACAGCCAGGAAAATCGTTGCCGGGCGGCCCTATGCGGATCGGGCGGAGCTCGAAAAGCGCGGGATCCTGAGCCACGCGGAGTATGCGCATATCGCTAGCCAGCTCTCGGCAGAGTGAGCGCGACGCGGTTGGAGGCG
>CAXTEW010000208.1:0-5057 GCA_964243175.1 uncultured Acidobacteriaceae bacterium | reverse complement strand
GAAGTAGGCAAAAGTTGCCTGTTTACTTCGGTCATTCCTGCTTGAAATAGGTGCCGCCGGTGCGTTGACCCCCTGCAACGCCGCCTGATAGCGTTGACGTAGACCAAATCGCCATCAGCAAAGAGCATAGGCGAGGCGGAAACGGGTGCGCTCCACTGTCTTTAGACAGGTGGCGCATACAGCGGAAGTAAAATCCAGCGAGGCTGAGCAGATCTGTTGAAGAAGCGCCATTACATCATCTTTGTCTCGCGCGACAGCGACGGCCGGCTGCGCAAGGTGCCCATTCCCTTGCACTACGCCTATATCTTCGTCGCAGCCGCACTGGTGGGCGCCTTCACCATGGCTGGCATGGCTGGCTCCTACAGCCGCATGCTGCTGAAGACTGCCAGCTATAACCAGGTGCGCTCACAGCGGGAAGCTCTGCGGAAGGATTATGCCCGCCTCGAGGTACAGGCTCATCAGAAGGATGTACAGGCGGCCTCCCTGGGTTCGCTTGCAAGCGAGGTGACCGCGCTCTACGGGATGCACTCCCGCACGACCAAGGCTGTGGCTACCGCTGCTGTCCCTGTGCTTGCGAACAGCTCCCCGGACGGCACCACCGGCTTGAGCCAGCAGGCCTATGCCAAATCGTTGGACGAGTTTGCCGAGCTGCGTACCGCCGCGGTGACTGGCCACATGGAGCCGCAGTTCACCTTCCAGCCTCACCCTTTTGCGACTAATGCAGATGCAGTTCTGGGTGCTGGTGCCGAGCCGTCTCTCTGGCCGGTGCTCGGACGCTTGACCAGTTCGTTTGGCGAACGGCTTGATCCCTTCAATGGTGAAGGTGCCTTCCACGCCGGACTGGATATCGCGGCAGCCTACGGCACGCCGGTGCGTGCACCTGCGGATGGCGTGATTGCCAAGGCAGGCCCCGCTAGCGGGTATGGCCGGGAAGTCATCATTGATCATGGCGGCGGCATTACGACGATCTATGGACACCTTTCCGCATTCGCCCTGGTTGCGGGACAGATTGTGAAACAGGGGCAGGTGATCGGCTACATCGGCTCCGCAGGCCGAAGCACCGGACCGCACCTTCACTACGAGGTTCGCGTGAATAACATGCCCGTCAACCCGCACAAGTACCTGAAGGAAACGATGGAACAGCAGGAAGAGCAGGCTGTTGTAGCCACGAACTTCCACCCTCTGCACTCTGGTGGTCAGTAGCGTTTCGGAAGCGGTGAGCATGCAGCGAGAAGGGTCGCCGATAAGGCGACCCTTCTCGCTGCTCCTAAATGGGCTCATTAGCCGTTCTCAGCGAACCGGCGCCGGTCCCAGCGCGCCTGGTGCGCGGACCATGGAGCGCAGCAGTGCCTGGGGCAGGGTAGCGGTGAGTACGGCCCGATCGTTATATTGAGCGATCGATGCGCTGTTAAGCAGGGCCTGCAGGTCGGCATCCCCAAGACTCGCCGGCAGGTTGTTCTCCGCAAGCTTGCCAAGAGTCAGCAGGCCGGAGAGTGCCTGGGCGGACGCCTGGGCGGCTGCTTCGCTGGGGGCCACTTCCTCGACGCGAACGCGAAGGGCTCCGGTCCAGCGCAGCGACGCGATGAAGGTCGCATCCAGCCGGAACGGCAGGGTAAGCCCCAGCAGGCGCAGCTCGCCATGCTCGGCAAAGGGGAGCCCAATCTCGCCCAGCCCCCATGCCAGCGACAACACCGGCAGATCGCGATAGTGTTCGCGAAGCAGCGTGGACTCGCTCGATCCAAAAGGAAGCCATGCCGTACGCGCTCGATCCATCATGGAGTGAACCTGCTCGGCCGTGGGCGTATTGCTGATCGCAACCATGCCCCCGGGCAGGATGGCGACGCGCACAGTACGGCCGTCCTGGGGGATGCTGAAGATCGTGCGACCGTCGTACAACTCGGAGGACCCGGCGATCCCGTCCAGGTAATGTGCGAGCCGCACGGCGTCAAACCTGCCCGTGAAGACCTCCGAAAATGCCAAGCCGCCATTTGGCCCGGTGCTGTCTGGCAGGTGATCGAGGGCGAAAGCAGCTTCGTTCAGGTCGCGCTCAAAATCGATGCCTGTCGCCTCGATAAAGCGCTGGTACTCGGGGGCATGCTGCACCGGCTTGCGATTGAAGTGGGTCGCTGCCCGCAGCGGGGCGAGATTGAAGTAGAGGATCCCCTGCGACTCCGGAAGGACGCGCGCGGCGAGCGGCGGGGTGTTCTTGCGCCAGAGAAACAGCATCGCCCCAGCCGCCAGGGTAGCGAGCAGGATCGTCAGCGTTACACGGGTGCGGGTCCAGCGCAATCGAGCTCCTATGCGGGTCAGCTCCAGAGTACAGCGTTCAGCCCGTCCGTTTGCTCAGGATGCCTCGAGAGCAGCTGTGCGGCGGCAGAGCTCCCGCTGGGGCCGACCAGCCTATCCCGTATGCCGATCCCAGCGGCTACGCAATCCTCGGTGGACAGCCGGCGCGACGTCCGTCCTGTTCCTCGGAAGCAATAGCGATGCTGCGGGGCCCGTCACACAAGAGGCCGAGGCTACGAGGTCTCCGTGCCCGGCGCCACCCCGGGCTCGGGGATCGAGACCTTCTGCGTATCACCCCGGTAGGGAGCGAGCTTGTTCTTCTGCGCAAGAAAAAGGTCTTCAAAGTAGCGGCGGGAGACCCAGGCGATCGCGGTAGCGATGGCGCTGGTTATCAGACAGCGCACGATCAGCAGGCCAAAACTGCTGTTGAAGCCGCCAAGCACGCTGTGCGCTGTGTACCTGTCATAGAGCCGGAAGACCAGCTGGTGGACCAGGTAGAGGCCGTAGCTGATGTCGCCGAAGAAGACGAAAAAGCGCAGGGTCGGGCTCGGCGGCGGCCCATCCTTGCGGTGCCGTGCGACGGCCCAGAGCGCGTATGCAGCGAACAGCCCAAGTACCGGTGGCTGCTTGAACGAGGCCATCAGGATGGTGGCGGTCTTGCTGCCGCTGAAGCCGTGCAACGCCGTAATGAGCACGGGCAGCAAAAAGATTGAACTAATCAGGGCCAAACGCCGATAGATAGTACGGATGTTGCCACGGTGGATGGTGCCATCTCGGAGCAGGATCGCGAGCAGCGCGCCGGAAACGATGCAATCGACGTTGGAGGGAGTGTTGAGAAAGGTTTCGATCCCGTGCGAGGCGAGTAGAAGCCGGAAGAATGGGGTAAGCACGACGCCGGCCAGGGTGACCCAGAGCAGGACGCGACGGTTGACGTAGCGGACCACGATCGGCCAGACCAGGTAGAACTGTTCTTCGACGGCGAGCGTCCACATGACGCCGTACTCCTGCGAACGTGCGCCGACGAGGCGGGCCATGTTGCCGATGTAGAGCATGCAGGCCAGCACGAAGCGCCAGGAGACGAAGTGGCCAAGCTTGAGCACGGCGAGCATCAGCAGGTAAGCCGGCAGGATGCGCAGGGCGCGCCGGACGTAGAAGTTCTTCCAGTAGTTGGGCTTTTCGACGGAATCGAGCAGGATGCCGGTAATCAGGAACCCCGACAGCGAGAAGAACATGGTCATCCCCGCGGCGCCGAGCGAGGTAAAGCGGATGAAGAAGGCCTGGAAGGAGCCGGGGACGGCAGGGTAGGTCGAGTCAAAGAAAGCATGAAACAGCAGGACAGAGAGCATGCCGGCGCCGCGGAGCCCGTCAAGCGGCAGGATGTGGCCCCGGTACTGCACCCGATCGGCGGAGCCGGCGGGGGTGAGCTTGGTCTCCAAGGCGCGCGTTCTCCTGTCCGACACAGTAGCATGCAGCGGCGGGCAGCAGGCCACGCGCCGGAGACAGTGCTGCACCAAAGGCACGGGGCAGCAGGAGCGAAGGCTGGGTCAACCGCAGGTCCTTCGACTGCGCTCAGGATGACCCTTGTTCCTGGTCTTCACTTGTCTTGAACGAGTGAAGAGCAGATCCTTGCGGCTCGCTCCGGATGCGCGTGCTTTGCTCGGCTACGCCCAGGGTAGCCCCTGCTTTGCTCGGCTACGCCCCGGGTGGCGGCGCCCTGCTTTGCTCCCGCTACGCTCCGGATGCGCGTGCTTGCTCCGGCTACGCTACCGGATGGCGCCCCCTGCTTCGCTCCGTCTACGCCAGGATGCGCTTGATTTGCTGCCGATCCGCCCAGGGTAGCCGCTGCTTTGCTCCCGCTGCGCTCCGGGTGCCCCCCTTGCTCTTGCTTCCGCTATGCTCCTGATTGCGCGTGCATTGCCCCGGCTACGCCCCGGGGTCGCCCCGTCTCCTAATTTGCGATGGCATCAGTGACCCGCCACTGCGCCAGAATGTCTCGCGGGATCTCTGGATTCTTGAAGGCTTCTCCAGGAATCCTCCACTCCACGCCTGGGGTCCATCCTGAGCGCAGTCGAAGGACCTGCGGTCGCGCTCGCCCGACGATTGGGGGCGGCGCCCGCGCGTTGCACGCATTGCAGCCGCTGCCCTGCTGTGCTAGCCTCAGGGTTCGTACGCTGTTTTAGTCGCTGGACTCGTTCAGGGTGGATTGGTTCTATGGACTGAGGCGTGCCCAGGGTGGGCTGGCGTAGCTCAGTTGGTAGAGCATCTGATTTGTAATCAGACGGTCGGGGGTTCAAGTCCCTTCGCCAGCTCCACAAATTGCTCAACAGCAGGCTTTGGCTCGAAGAACCGGGCAGGGATTGGCGCCGGACCGAGACCATGCCTGCTGAAAGCATGGACAGCAATACGAGACGGGCACAGGTGGCCGAGTGGTTAATGGCAGCAGACTGTAAATCTGCCGCTCCTAGGAGCTACGGAGGTTCAAATCCTCCCCTGTGCACCACAATTTCGAAGCTCCGCTATGAACCAGGGCGCCATGCGGGTTGAAGGGGCGCGGCGGACGTGGTTGGCTCTGGGCATTCTGACCTGCACAGGTCTGCTTGCTTGGGCTACCATGGATGCTGGCAAGATCCGCGAAGTGGTTCTGGTACTTCTTGTAGGGTTCGCAGTCAGGATTCTGCTGGCCAGTCGCCGGTGAGCGGAAGTAGCTGTGCAGCAGGGCTGATGTAGCTCAGTCGGTAGAGCACTCCCTTGGTAAGGGAGAGGTCGTCGGT
>CAXTEW010000207.1:0-5073 GCA_964243175.1 uncultured Acidobacteriaceae bacterium | reverse complement strand
GTTCTCGATCTTCTCGACGAATGCTTCGGAGTACTACCCGCGCCTCTTGTTTAACCTGCGCTGCTTTGCCCGCCTCCGCTACTGGCCCCAGCTCGCCAGTGCTTTCGGTTTCCTGTGGCCCTTCCTGATCGTGTATCGACGCGAGGTCCAGGACGCGCAGTTGCGCGCCTGGCTCTTAGGCCTTCCGGTCTGGTATGCCTTCATGATGTTATGGGCAATTGTGACCGAGACCCGCGTCTTCGGCGAGCTCCTGCCGTTCCTCGCGCCTACCGTGGTGATCATGGCGGAGAAGGTCATCGCCGCCAACGTGCTTCGGCAGAGCCAACCAGACCAGGCGAGCGCGAAGCCGAGGCACCAGGCAGAACGAGCTGCCTAGTGACTCTCCGGCAGCCCGGCTCAGGGCTTGCTGGTCGGCCGCAGCAGGACCTCGCTGACGAAGCTTTGTGCTTCCTGCCGGACCAGCATCTCGACAATGTGAGCCACATCCGTCGGCTGGATCTTGCGCCGGGCTTTCTCGTCCTCGGCCGCGGTCCCGCCGCCAAAGCCGGTGTTGACTGAGCCCGGAGCGATCACCGAAACGCGGATACCGTGTGGCCGCAGCTCTTCTGCGACAGAGTAGGTCAGGCCGTTCAGACCCCACTTCGAGGCCGAGTACGCAGCGCCACCGGCCAGGGGATTGCGGCCGGCGAGCGACGAGATGTTGATGATCTGCCCGGTGCCGGCCGCGATCATCAGCGGCGCGACCGCGCGGATCATCAGATAGGGCGCGCGCAGGTTCGCTTCCATAGTCTCGTCCCAGTCGGCGGGCTCCATCTCATGCAGCGGTCTGCCAAAGTGACCGGTCCCGGCATTGTTGACCAGCACGTCGCACCGCTTCCACTGGTGGGCGAGCTCTGCCGCAAATGCCGCGGTGGCCTCGGCGCTGCGCAGATCGAGTGGAAAGCTGCTGGCCTGCCCGCCATCAGCCTCGACGGCTTCTTTGACAGAAGCGAGCCGCGCCTCGTCGCGTCCCAGCAGCACCACGTGGGCGCCCATGGAGGCCAGTCGCCTGCTGATTGCTTCCCCGATGCCGCGGCTCGCGCCGGTCACGACGGCGACCTGTCCCCCGAGTTCCGCTGCCTGTGCACCTTGCTGTATGCCTGCCTGTGTCATGCCGGAAGAGATGCGCCAGGACGCCCTTCTGAAGCATTGCCGGGAGCCAAACAGGAGGCGAGGTCGCTAACCGACGCTGAAGTGGGTTATAAGAGGGGAAGAACCGCAGCGGCTGGAAACCTTCTTCTGCCCGTTTGAGTGAAATCGGCTCGCTGCTGTGTTCGAGAAAATACCCCCAGATATCTCCAGAAACTTTCAGGAGCGTTGCATGAAGAAGGTTGTTTTAGCCTCGCTGCTCGCGTTTGCGACCAGCACACTCGCCGCACTCCCCGCCGCACAGGCGCAGACCAGCACCGCGAGTCCCAGCGCCCAGGGCAGCCAGATCACGATCAAGGATCCGGCCGAGTACAACGCCTACACAAACGCGGTCGGCCAGAGCTCCCCGGCAGCCAAGGCGCAGGCTATTGAAGCTTTTTTGACCCAGTACCCAAACTCTGTCGTGAAGCAGGACATGCTGGAGCAGCTGGTGGGTGCCTACCAGCAGGCCAATGACACGCCAAAGACGGTCGACGCGGCCCGGCGCCTGCTGACGGTCGATCCCTCCAACCTGCGCGCGCTTACCTTCATCGTTTATGTCGAGAAGCAGCAGGCCCAGGGCGACCAGGCCAAGCTGGACGACGCCGCCTCGCTGGCGCAGAAGGGCCTGGCGGCAACCAAGCCGGCCAGCATGAGCGATGCGGACTACACCAAGCTGAAGGCGCTCGCGACGCCGATCTTCGAGAGTGCGATCGCCTCCGATGACACCGCCAAGAAGGACTACAAGGGCTCAATCGATGCCTACCAGTCCGAGCTGAAGGCGTACACCGATCCGACGCAGACCCAGACCGGGCCCGGGCTGCTGGACACCTACATGCTGGGCCAGGCATACCTGCAAGTCGATCCGCATGACCTGGTCAATGCCATCTGGTACCTGACGCGTGCCGCGCAGTTCGCGCAGGGCCCGTCGCAGGCGCAGATCGAGAAGGCAGCGGAATACTGGTACAACAAGTACCACGGCGGCATGGACGGCTTTGACCAGGTGAAGACCCTGGCCCAGGCGAACCTGATGCCGCCTGCGGACTACAAGCCGACCGCCGCGCCGCCGCCGCCGTCGCCGGCTGACCTGGCTCACCAGGTCGTGACCAGCACACCGGACCTGACCAAGCTCAGCATCTCTGACCGCGAGTTCGTACTGGCCAATGGCTCGACCGACGATGCGGAAAAGGTCTGGGCCGTGATGAAGGGGCAGACCTTCGCGATCCCGGGCAAGGTCGTCACCGCGACTGCTGATTCCGTGCAGCTGGCGGTTTCCGATGATGCCAAGCAGTCGAACACGGCCGAGCTCACCATCAACATGAAGGCGCCGCTCAAGACCGTGCCTTCGCCGGGTGCAGATGCGACCTACATCGGCACGTTTGACTCCTACACGCAGAAGCCGGTGATGATCATCCTGAAAGACGGCGCACCGAAGACAGCAGCGGCCCCGGCGCGGAGAACAACGACACACCGCGGCCAGTAGCAAGGCATTCCCGAAGTAATGTTTTCGGGAAAAAGCAGGGGGACGGCCCAAACAGGCCGTCCTTTTTGCTTGCGGCGCGATGGTAGAGTAGGAGGCGAATGAGAGCTCTCTCCCTGCTTGCTGCTGCCGCCATCTGCCTCCCCGCTGCCTCTTTGCCGGCTTTTGCTTACCAGGCGCAGCATGAGCCCGGCACGGGCAGCACCCAGGTTGCGCCAGCCAGCCAGGCGCCGGCGCCGGTGCAGGCTCCGGATGTTCGCCTCGATTCCAAGCCGCACACCAGCATTGATGCCTCGCTCGACTCCTCCATCCCGCCGCCCGACCTGGGTCTGGGTGCTTTCCCGGCAATCGATCTCGGCCACGACATCACAGCCACGACGCCAGCCGGCATGCTTTCAGAGAGTGAGCCCGGCAACCCGCGCATGGTGTATTTCTCCCTGCCTCAGCGGTCGCCCGATCAGGTCACGCAGGAGGACAAGGCTATCCTGACGGCGCGGCAGGCAGACCTGGCCGGCATGGCACATGGAGCGGGCACCTACCAGCAGTCAGTATGCCCCGCAATGCAGCCCGACGCCGAGACGCGCATCGGGGTGGCCGCGGCCGGGGATGGCGCCGGGTTCCTGCTGTTGCACCTGCCGGAGGGCGCTGCGGCGCGCAAGGGACATACAGCGGGCGTGACAGCCATCGTTCCCCGCGCCAGTGGCCTCCCCGTCCGAGGCAGCAGCGACCTCCTCCTGGAACCGGACAAGAAGCAGAAGAAGAACAAGGACAAGTTTCTCAAGGCGAAGTTCGATCGCGGCCTGGTGAACGAGGCGCTGCCGCCGGCTACCTTGTACGGCAATTTACGCCCGGTCCAGGACTGGATTGCAGCCTCGGCCTGCCTTGCTGAACTGGCCGGCGCTCATCCACGGATCCCGAACGAACCATTCCTCAATGAGGAGGTGCTGCTGGCCCCTGAACCCACGCTTCGACTCATGTTGAGCGGAGAGCGCAAAGTGGTGTTCGCGGACCGTGTCAGTGACAGCGAGTACGTGATCTGGAACCAGCACGTAGCCCGCGGCGGCCGGTTGGTCAAAGCCGAGTACGAGCCGGTGAGGATTGTGCCTCGGCCCATCACCAATCCGCCGGTCCCGGCGTCACAGAGGATCGCCAATATCCCCCAGCCACCGAGCCACGTAGGGCCGGAGCCGCCAAGCCCGCTGCTGGGTACCAAGCAGTAGCGCATGCGAAGACGCAGCGTGTTCGGCTCGTCAACACAGCTGCCGCCAATGCCTGCATCCTAGGCCGCAGATAGCTGCGGATCTTTTCCGGGGTGAGGCAAGATGAACGTCGAAACATGGCTGTGGATCGGAACCATCGGGATGTTGCTCGGCATGGTGCTGCTGTACCTGCCTCTGCTGAGTAACAAGAACGCACATGAAGAAGCCGGCCTGCTTGCCCACTTCTATGTGCCTATGCTTGCCTTTACTTCGTACATGCTGATGGCTCTTGGTGGCGGTGCATTGACCACGCACGGCGGCCGCGTCTTCTACTTCGCCCGCTACGCGGACTGGAGCGTCACGACACCGCTCCTGCTTTACAGCCTGGTGACGTCTGGCCTGAAGGGTACAGGTCTCAAATCGCCTGCCATGCTCGCCGGCCTCCTTGGTGCCGACGTGTACATGATTGTGACGGGCTTCATCGCCGGCCTCACCGACAACATGACCATCAAGTGGTCGTTCTACATCACCAGCTGCATCTCGTTTCTCGCGATCTATGCGCTGCTGTTCGGCCCCTTCAGGCGCATGGCCGCCACCGGCCCGCATGGCTCGGAGTATGCGAGGAAGAGCACTGTTCTCGCCCTCGTATGGCTTGCTTACCCGATCGTGTTCATCATCGGCCAGGAAGGCATGAAGATCTGGAGCGCCACCGCCGACGCCGCGCTCTATACCTCGCTTGACCTCATCGCCAAGATTGGCTACGGGTTGTGGGCAGTGAGCCTGGCCAAGAAGTCGGCTACGGCCAATGCGACCGCCGACGGGTACACCGGGGCAAGGGCAGTCGTTCGCTAGACGTCCCAACTGCCGCTGCTTCCGCACGAAGAGCGAAGCTGAGCGCCGCGAGGCTTTCAGCTTCGCTCAGCAGGGTCGCCTTGTACCCGCCGCTTCTCCCCGGTGGATGGAAACTGACAGGACACGCTTTGACACGTGCAATCGTGATCGGCGCAGGCTTTGGCGGCATGGCTGCCGCGCTGCGCCTCCGGGCAGCCGGCTTCTCCGTGGATGTCTTCGACAACCAGGCGCAGGCGGGGGGTCGCGCTGGCGTCTACCACCGGCAGGGCTACACCTTCGACGCCGGCCCTACGGTGATCACGGCACCCTTTCTCTTCGATGAGTTATGGGCGTTATTCGGGGAGGATCGGGCGGCGGCGGTCACTTTTCGCGAGC
>CAXTEW010000206.1:0-5081 GCA_964243175.1 uncultured Acidobacteriaceae bacterium | reverse complement strand
AGGAAACGCTTGAGACCATCGGCGAGCGGCTGCAGGAGGCCAAAGGGACCGACACGGGAGGGTCCCCAGCGATTCTGAATGCGGCCGACGACCTTGCGTTCCAGCAGTACGGTGTAGGCGACGGCGGTAAGGAAGATCACGAGCACAACCGCGATTTTCAGAAGGCTCAACAGGGTGAAGATCAGGATTGTGGTCACATTCGGCCTTCCGTCTACTTGATTTCCGTCGTCGCCGCAGCAGTTGAAGAATGCTTCAACCTGCCCGCGGGAAGGGGCGGCGCGGGCCGCGAAAGCTAGTCTGCCGCTGTTGCAGCGGGAGCAGTTTCGCGGCTCTCCATCACCTCGTGCAGCACGTTGGAGTAACGGCCCAGTGTACCTGAAGTAAAGAGGGTGTCGTTGGACGGGAGCACCAGGTCAGCGCGGTCTGGCGAGAGGCTGCCGATCTGCACCAGGTCCGCTCGCATCTGCTTGTCGGTGCCTGAAAAGAGCTCGAAGCGAGAGATTGCGTAGGAGGGAACCAGGCGCTGGATCTCGTCGAAGGTCGCAAAGGGATCAAACGGGCTTACCTTTGGCTCGAGGTTGTTCGCCACCAGCCAGATCGCGTGGCGGTCGGCTTCACCCATCTGCGCCCCACGGGACTGGCCCAGATCCATGCGCAGGCCCTTGCCAAACGGCACCAGCGATTGCGCGCGCATGCCCATCTTGTCAGCAATGCGCACGATCAGCTCGAAGTCAGGCCGTACCCCTGCTGTATCGGACGCCTTCTTGATCAGCTGGATGTCGCCATACGTGTTGGTGACCGTGCCCGCCTTTTCATAGAGGTACGCGGCTGGCAGCACCACATCGGCCAGCGCGGCGGTCTCGGTCAGGAACATATCCTGCACGACAAGGAAAGTGTCGCGCAGGGACGAGGGGTCAATGCCGTAACGCGAGACCGGGTTCGAGCCAACGACGTAGAGCGCGCCCAGGTCACCGCGCCCGGCCGCATCCATCATCTCGACCAGGTTCATGCCCGGCGCGGTGGGCAGGGCAGCGCCGTACTCTTCGGCGAACACGCCGCCATGGGCTGCCGGTACATAGCCAGGCAGGAAGTCCGGGAGCATGCCCATGTCCGCCGCGCCGCGGGAGTTGACATAGTCGCCCAACGCCGCAAGCTTGCAGTTCGGCATTGTCAGCGCCCAGGCCACCAGGGCTTCCAGGTCGCGGCCACGGAACTCTGAGCCAAAGGCGATGACCAGGCTTTCCTCGGCGAGCAAGGCCTCCCGAAACTTGGTTGCTGTTTCGTTGGGCACAAAGTCAGACTCGCGACCAGCAAGGTAGCTGATCAGCGCGCCGTAGCCGTGCGCCGGAATCTGCAGTGCCGCCTTGGCCTGGCGACGTAGTTTGATCTCTGCATGGTTGGCCAGGTAGAGCTTCGCTCGGTTGGTGCGGACGTTGGTGCGGATGTTCCAGGCAAGCGCCGGGTGCTGCTCGGTTGGGTCGTTGCCCAGGACCAGCATAGTGGGAGCCGCTTCGAAGTCGCGCAGGCTCGCGGTGCGGTTTGCGGCGCCACCGAGAGCTGACAGAAACGCGGGGTAGTCGGCGGTCCGATGGTGGTCGATATTGTTGGTACCGAGGACCATGCGTGCGAACTTCTGCAGCAGGTAATTCTCCTCGTTGGTCGTCCGGTTGGATCCGATGACTCCGATCGCCCTGCCTCCGCGCGCGTCACGGATCTCACGCAGCTTGTTGCCGGCGTGATCGATCGCGACCTCCCAGGTGACGGGCTCCAGCCTGCCGTTTGGCTGGCGCACCAGCGGCTTGGTGATGCGCTCTTCGCGAGTCGCGAAGTCAAAGGAGTAGCGACCCTTGATGCACAGGAAGTCACCATTGATCCCGCTCTTGTCTCGGTTGTCGCCGCGCACAATCTCCGAGCCTTCGTTGTCCTGCCGCGTACCCAGTGTCGTCTTGCAGCCGTCGCCGCAGTGGGTGCAGATGGTCGCCGTGTGGTTCATCTCCCAAGGGCGCGTCTTGTAGCGATACGAACCCGACGTGAGCGCGCCGACCGGGCAGATATCGATACAGGCGCCGCACTCCTCGCAATCCAGGTGGTCGCCCATGTTGGGCGCGATCACCGAGCTCGAACCGCGGTTCTGCACGCCCAGTGCCCACACGTCCATGCCTTCGCCACAGACACGCACGCAGCGGTAGCAGAGGATGCAGCGCGGGCGATCGAAGAAGACGACCGGCGACCACTGCTGCTCCTCGCGATGGTTCTTCGTCTCGGTGTAGTTCGACTCGGCGGCGCCATACTTGAAGGTCATGTCCTGCAGTTCGCACTGCCCCCCGGCGTCGCAGACCGGGCAGTCCAGCGGGTGGTTGCCCAGCAGCAGTTCGAGGATGGCCTTGCGCGACTGTGCGATCTCCGGGCTCTCGGTGGTGACCACCATGCCCTCGGCGACCGGGGTGGTACAGGCGGTCTGCAGCTTGGGCATCTTTTCGACCCGCACCACGCACATGCGGCAGGCGCCCTGCAGCGACAGGCCGGGGTAGTAGCAGAAAGCGGGTATTTCGATCCCGACGCTCTTGCAGGCGTCGATAAGCAGCGTGCCCGCGGGCGTCGAAAACTGCTTGCCGTCCACGGTGAGACTTACCATTTTTACTTCAGCCATGATCCAGTTCTTTCTGCACCGCTCTACATGCGGCACATGGTAGCCGTCGGCAGTATGCCGAAATGAGAAGATCAGTTTCTTCGGCAGAGGAGGAATGGTCTGGCACAGGATCGCCGCCGTCTCGAAGCACGGCGATATGAGCCGAGACGCCCTCGCCGATCAGCCGTTCGCGTCTTTCAATGGAGGTGCAACGCCGCCCAAGCCTGGAAGGTCTGCAAGAGAGACGCCGTAGCCGGTCACGGAACGCTCGTAGATCACCGTGTATCGCATATCGTACCTCGGCTTGATGCCCGCTTCCTCAGCATACTTGGAGGTTCTCTTCGGTACGGCCTCATTCGAATGACTGGCATGATTACCAGCCTGGATTTCCGGACCCTCGAAGTGTTTAAGGCTTCCGGTTGTCCGCGTATGATGCCAGCCTTCGTCTCTCCACAAGTTGACAAAGTTCTCGGTACTTCAATGCGCGGCGAGTTGTACCAGCTCCGGCTGCTGCGCCAGCACCAGCCCGGGCGTTGGGGGATTCTCGCTGAGAAACGCCTCAAACTCGTGCCGGAACTTGGTTATGAAGCCAATCGTCGGCATCGCCGCGGCGTCGCCGAGCGGACAGAACGTCCGCCCCATCATGTTTTCGGCCAGGTACTTGATGTTGTCGAGATCCTTCGACACACCCTGTCCCTGGTAGACGCGCGTGATGGTCTTCTTCAGCCAGTCCGTGCCCTCGCGACAGGGGATGCACCAGCCACAGCTTTCGTGCTGGTAGGACTTGATCGTCCGCAGCGCGAACTCGACCATCGACACCGTTTCATCGAGCACCACGATGCCGGCCGAGCCGAGCATGGTTCCTGCCTTGCCGAGCTGGTCAAAATCCATCCCGACATCGATCTCATCGGCGCGCAGAATGGGTGTCGATGAGCCACCGGGCACGACCGCCTTCAGCTGCTTGCCGCCCAGGATGCCGCCCGCGACCTCGTAGATTGCCTTGCGCAGGGAGTAGCCCATCGGCAGTTCGTACACGCCGGGCTTTTCGACATGGCCCGAGATACCGAAGAGCCGCGTGCCGCCATTGCGCTCGGTGCCAATCTTGGCATATTCCGCGCCACCCAGCCGCAAAACATGCGGCACGCTGGCAATCGTTTCCACGTTGTTGATCACCGTCGGCCCGCCGTAGAGGCCGACCACGGCAGGAAAGGGTGGCCTAATGCGTGGCACCCCGCGCTTGCCTTCGAGCGACTCCATCAACGCGGACTCTTCACCCACTTCGTAGGCGCCGGCACCGGTGTGCGACATGCAGTCGAAATCCAGGCCCTCGATGCCGAAGATGTTCTTGCCGAGATAGCCCTTGGCATAGGCTTCCTCGATGCACTTGTCCATGATCTCGAGCAGGTAGCGGTACTCGCCGCGCATGTAGATGAAGCCCATCTTTGCGCCGACCGCGAGGCCTGCGATGATGGTGCCTTCTATGACCGAGTGCGGGTCCCACTGGCAGATCGGCCGATCCTTGCAGGTACCTGGCTCGCTTTCATCGCCATTTACCAGAATGTACTTGGGGCGGTCTGACGTCTTGGGAACAAAGGACCACTTGAGCCCCGTGGGAAAGCCGGCGCCACCGCGCCCCCGCAGGTTCGACGCTTTCAGTTCATTGATGATCGCTTCGGGGCCCATCTCGATGGCACGCCGTGCCTGCTCGTAGCCGCCCAGCTCAATGTACTTGTCGATCTGTTCAGCGCCCTGGCCGAACCGGAATGAGATGACCTTGACTTCGTCAGGATGAGAAACCAGATACATTGTGCCTCCGTGGAACACGTGCTGCGGACGGCTGGGCCGCCCGGCGAATCACTTTCGGCGCAGGAAAAACTAGCTACTGTGGACGTGCCATGCTCGTGTACTTCTCGATCGTTGCGTCCATCGAAGCAGGGGTTACATTCTCGACAAAGTCATAGTTCACCTGCACGGCAGGCGCCCAGCAGCAGGCGCCGATACACTCCACTTCCTCAACCGAGAAGAGGCCGTCTGCGGTGACGCCCTTGTTGTCATGGATCCCAAGCTTCTGTTTGCAATGGTCGAGAATTTCGTAGCCGCCCCGCAGCATGCACGAGATATTGGTGCACACCTGGATATTGAACTTGCCCGCTGGTTTGGTCCGCAGCATGGAGTAGTACGAGAGCACGTTGCGCACATCAAGCTCGGTGATGCCGACCCGGGCCGCGGACTCGGCCACGACCGCGTCCGAGATGTAGCCTACCTCGTCCTGCGCGTACAGCAGCATCGGGATTAGTGCAGAACGACGGACCGGGTACAGGGTAACCAGGCGGTCGAAGCGCTCGGCGAGCGCCGGCGAAAAGATAGTGCTCTGTATACTCATGCTGCGTCGCCTCTCTTACTCAAATGCCAGCATTGCCAGTGCCTCGGCAACCTGGTCGATATGCAGCCT
>CAXTEW010000205.1:0-5203 GCA_964243175.1 uncultured Acidobacteriaceae bacterium | reverse complement strand
ACGGTTGGATTAAGTCAACCGCAGGTCCTTCGACTTCGCTCAGGATGACCCTTGTTTTGGCCGGGGCTTCGCCAGGGATGACACCTTCTGTGAGTCAACTGCAGGTCCTGCGACTCCGCTGAGATTGACGCGGTATCGATCCAGCAAGCGCCGCGGCCACTACGAGAGAGCCGCCGCGACCAGGCTAACTCACCACCGCGATCTCTTCCTCGAGCATCTGCTTCTCAAAGAGGCTCGCATAGTAACCGCCGTGTGCGAGCAGTTCGTCATGCGTGCCTAGTTCCGTGATACGCCCTTCGAGCAGGACGGCGATCTGGTCTGCGTTGCGAATCGTTGAAACCCGGTGCGCAATCAGGATGGTGGTGCGCCCTGCCATCTGCCGTTCCAGTCCCGCGAGGATCTGCTCTTCCGTGTAGGTGTCCACATTCGCAAGAGCGTCATCAAGGATCAGGATGCGTGGATCGCGGATCAGTGCGCGGGCCAGCGCCGACCGCTGTTTCTGGCCGCCGGACAGTGTCAGTCCGCGCTCGCCGATGACCGTGTCAAAGCCGGCCGGGAACTCCTCGAACTCACGCCGGATGTGGGCCGCCTCGGCGGCCGCGAGCAGTTCCGTATCCGTAGCCGCAGGCCGGCCCAGCGTAATGTTGTCGCGGACCGTGGTCGAGAAAAGAAAGGTCTCCTGCGGCACATAGCCGATGCCCGCACGCAGCACGTCGAGTGGATACTCAGGTACATCGCGGCCATCGATCAGCACCGTCCCGCGGGGCGCGTCATGCAGCCGCACAATCAGGCTTGCCAGCGTGCTCTTGCCGGCGCCCGTCGGCCCCACCAGCGCCAGGCTTGAGCCGGCAGGAATATCAAGCGTGATGCCATGAAGCACTTCTTCCCGCGTTCCTTCGTAGCTGAAATGGAGATCGCGAAACGCGATCGCGCCGGTCGTAATGCCGGTTACCGCCGGGTGGGCTCCCGCGTCATCGATCGATGGCTTCTCGACCAGCACTTCGTGGATCCGCGTGACCGATGCCTTGCCGCGCTGGACCAGGTTTACAACCCAGCCCAGCGCAATGATCGGCCAGGTGAGCATTACCGTGTAAGTCGAAAAAGCAACAAAGTCGCCGATCGAAATGCGGTGGCTCAGCACCTCGTGACCACCGATCCAAAGCACAATCACCATGGCGAGCCCGAGCAGGAACTCAAGCGTCGGCCACAGCATGCCCATCAACTGAACCAGCAGCAACCCGCGACGGATGTACTCGCGATTGCTTTGCTCGAACGCGGCGATCTGGGACTCTTCCTGTGCAAAGGCACGCACCAGCCGCGCGCCGGAGAAGTTCTCCTGCGCCTGGGCCGAGATATCGGAGAACATCGCCTGGATCCGCTCGAAGCGATCATGGATCCTGCGGCCCAGGGCCTGCACCAGGATGCTCGCCAGCGGCAGCGGCGCCAGCGCCACCAGTGTGAGCATGGGCGAGATCCGCAGCAGGAAGTAGAGTGCGCCGAGCGTGAACAGGATGGTGTTCGCGCTGTACATGATCGCCGGCCCCAGCAGCATGCGGACTGCATTCAGGTCATTGGTCATGCGCGCCATGATGTCGCCGGTACGATTGCGCTGAAAGTACGCAGCCGGCTGCTTTTCAAGCTGCGCAAACAGGTCATTGCGCAGGTTGAACTCAATGTCGCGCGAAATCCCGATCAGGATCCAGCGCGTCCAGAAGAGAAAGAAGCCCTTGACTACCGCGAGAGCAATCAGGCCCAGGCCGTAGTACAGCAGCTTGCTGCGGGAGAGGCCGTGCGACAGGTCGTTGATCGCCGCGCGGATGACCAGTGGAAAGAAAATCCACACGGCGTTTGACAGCACCGTCACCAGCGCTCCCCAGGCGTAGGCGCGCCGATAGCGAACCAGGTAGGGCCACAGCGGTTTCAATTCAGCAAGCATCCCGGGCTCCTCTCCTAGGTTGGTGTGCGCAGCAGCAGGTAGCTGCCGGCAAAGGCAAACAGCAGGTCCGGCGACCACGCTGCCAGTACTGCCGGCAGCATATTTACGTCGCCCATAGCAGCCAGTGTATTTGAAACCATCCAGTAAACGATCGCGACGCCCATCGCCACGCCGATGCCGGCGAGCGAGCCGCTGCGCCCCATCGACAATGCGAACGGTACAGCAAGCACGGCCATGACCAGGGTAATCAGAGGATCGGCGAGCTTGCGGTTGAGCTGCACGCGCAGCCGCATCGTGTCAAAGCCACTCTGGCGCAGGTCATGGATATAGCGGTTGAGCTCGAGAAAACTCATCTCGGACGATTGCCGCGGATCTTTCTTGAAGTACTGCGGCTGCTCGGCCAGCCCGGTAATGGTGGTCTGCCGAAAGGTCGAGTAATCCTGAATCTCTTCTCCCGAAAAAGAACGCTCCCAGCCATTGCGGAAGACCCAGGCGTTTTGCTGCGGGTCCCACGCCGCACTTGCTGCATAGAGACGCTTGATCAGGTCAAAGGTGCCAGGCCGAAAAGTGAAAACGCTGATATTTGCGAAGCGGTCGCGGTCCTGGTCAAAGAACTGGTAATAGAAAATGTGGCTTGGCATGCCCGGCTTTTCCATGCCGAACATCCACTTCTCGTCCGGCCTCTGGAACGTCTGCGCTGGCCGCCCCTTGATCACCGCACGCAGCGCCTCCTGCCGGCGGTTGGCGCCGGGCACATAGGTTTCGTCGAAAGCAAACAGCGAAACAGCAAGCACAGACGAGATAGCAAGAATGGGTAGCACGACCCGGTACACACTAATGCCGGTCGCCTTCATGGCCGTCAGCTCGTTCGACCGGTTCAGGCCGCCGAACACCACCAGCACCGCGATCAACACGCTCAGTGGAGCGATCAGGTAGATCATGCTTGGGGTGAGGTTGAGCAGGTACTCACCGACCACGACGAAGGGCGAGCGGTTGCGAATGATGTCGCCGAGCAGCTCGAAAAAAGTGAACAGCAGCATCAGCATGACGAAACTTGCGAGCACCATGGCAAACGTTTTCAGAAATTCCGAGATAACATAGCCATCCAGCAGCAGGGGGAAGTGGCTGCGCTCCCTGCGGACGCGCCCGGAGCTGGCGGTGGCTCGCGTCCCGCTTCCTGCGCTGCTGGCATGTTTAAACCAGGTGGAGAACGCAGGCAGAGAGGGCAGGCCGGCCCCGCTGACCGCAAGGTGGCGCAGCAGGAACAAGCCTGCTGTGCCGAAGAGCAGGTTTGCCGCCCACACGCCCAGCAGCACCGGCACCTTGTTCTGCCGGGCCAGCGCGACGCCGGTGGAGGAGAGAAAGTAGTAGATGAAGACGAGCGCGATCGTCAGCACAAAGCCGGCACTCTTGCCTCCGCGGCGAGAGCTGATGCCCAGCGGCACCGCGACCAGCATCATGACCAGGCAGGCAAACGGGTAGGCATAGCGCTTGGCCAGCTCGATCTGGAACCAGCGGCCGCCCGGGCCCTTGGAGAGCCGCCGCAGCTCGCCGTTCGACATGGCCAGGATCGGTGACGGCGCATGCGCCGAGTGATCCGTGTCATCCGCTTCAGAGACCAGCGGCAGGTCTGTCTGCGAGAAGGTCGAGACCTCGTACTGGTTGGTATTCGTCGTGTCAATCTGCTGCTGGGTACCATTGCGCAGCCGCATCAACACCGAGTCATTCGCGTTGTTGACCACTGTCGCCGCCGCTGCTGTGGTCACCCTTGGGGATGCAGGATCGGAGAGATCTGCCAGAAACACCTTGCGCCACTCGGACGCGCCGGTGGTCGCGCGAACGTCGTCAATATAGAGGACGATGTTCTTGAACTCTTCGTAGAAAACGCGCGGCTGGACTTCAAACGAAGCCTGTGAGTTCCGTAGTTCATCCTCAAGCGCGAGTGTCGCGCGCCACGCCGCAGGGGCCACGTAGAGCGTGTTCACCAGGCAGAGAGCCAGCGCGATCAAGGCGACGACACTGGCGATACGCACAAAGCTCCACACCCCGACACCGGAGGCGCGCATGGCCGTGATCTCACTATCGCCCGCCAGGCGGCTGTAGCCCAGCAACACCCCGACCAGCACCGCCATCGGCACCGTGAAGATAAACATATTGGGCAGCGTGTACAGCACGATGCGGAGCACGGCGCCGATCGAGCTGGTGTTGCGGATCATGAGCTCGAGCAGGTGGCCAAGATCGCGCGTAAACAACACAAAGGTGAAAACAAGGCCGCCGAGCAGCGCATGCCAGGTAATTTCGCGCAGGATGTAGCGGGTCAGGATCTGCATGGGCGGGGGCGAGCAGCCCCAGTTTACAGCAGGGGCCCAGGCTCGTTTTCCAATCCTCCGGCCTGCTACTCACCCTGGGGAAGAAAGCGGTAGCCGACGCCGCGCACCGTCTTGAGGTACACAGGATTTGCCGGCTCTTCCTCGATGTAGCGCCGCAGCCGCACCACGCAATTGTCGATGGCGCGGGTGTCGGTATCCTCGCGTACCCGCCAAACCTGTTCCAGCAGTTCCTTGCGCGGAATAATCCGCTGGGGGTGGTCGGACAGGTAGCGCAGAAAGTCTGCCTCCATCAGGGTGAGGCGGGTGCGCTGTCCTTTCGCTTCCAGCTCCAGCTGCGAAAAGTCGATGCTGCCACCAGCAAACTGAAAAATAGCAGGCGCTTCGTGCGTTTCTGGCTCCACCGTGCTGCCTGGCCGCGGTTCTTCCGCGCGACGCTGCCACTGCATGCGTCGCAGCAGTACATGCAGGCGGGCCAGCAGGATGCTCAGGTCAAACGGCTTGGCGAGATAGTCGTCGGCACCTGCTTCGAGTCCGCTGAGCACGTCCTCCGGACGGCCGCGCGCGGTCAACATCAACACCGGCACATAGTTGCCGGCGCCGCGAAGCTCGGCTGCGACAGCAAACCCATCCTTGCCCGGCAGCATGACATCGAGCAGGACTGCGTCGAACCGCGACCCGGCAAGCAGCACCAGCGCAGCCTCGCCGTCATAAGCCAGTTCTACCTCGTAGCCCTCTGCCTGCAGGTTAAAGAGCAGCCCCTCGGCAAGGTGCCATTCATCCTCCACCACCAGGACACGGTTGCCTGGGCGGCCTGCCTCGTGCGATGGCGGGGGCGCTGCGGCCGTCACTGGTGTGCCTGCCCTGGTTGCATCTCTTCATGGTGCGCTGCAGCCGTCACTGGTGTGCCTGCCCTGGTTGCATCTCTTCATGGTGCGCT
>CAXTEW010000204.1:0-5226 GCA_964243175.1 uncultured Acidobacteriaceae bacterium | reverse complement strand
GACCTGCTGTCGCTTGAGATCTGTGGGCAGCTGGATGCTGTGCCGAAGGGCCAGGTCGTATGCGAGCCGGCGGCGCGGAATACAGCGCCCGCGGCGGGGCTTGCGGCGTTTCTGATCGAGCGGCACAACCCGGACGCCATCCTGGGCATGTTCCCGGCAGACCACGTCATCCAGAACGAGTCTGCGTTCATCGCCGTCATCCGCCGGGCGATTCACCTGGCTGCGGCTGGCGAAAACATGGTTGTGCTGGGGATCAAGCCGACCCGCGCCGAAACCGGCTACGGCTATATCGAGACCGGGGAAACGATGCCATCGGGCGAGCTGCGCGTCCGGCGCTTTACTGAGAAGCCGAACCAGGAGCGGGCTGAAGCGTTTGTGCAAGCAGGGAACTACCACTGGAACTCGGGGATCTTTGTGTGGAGCGCGCGAACCCTGGCCAACGCCATGCGCGAGCACCTGCCGGAAACTGCGCCCATGCTTGAAACCATCGCCGCCGCGCATGGCACTCCGCAATTCGAGCAGGTGTTCGCCGAGCTCTACCCGAAATGCGAAAACATCAGCGTCGATTACGCGATCCTGGAGCCGCGTTCGGCCAAGGGCGAGCACACGTCCAACCTGTTCTGCCTGCAGGCGGACTTTGGCTGGAACGACCTGGGCTCATGGGCTGCCTTGTACGAGCACCAGCTGGAGCAGAACGAGGGCGTCGACGACCACGGCAATGTCAGCGAGACGGCGGGCCTGCTGGCTGTGGATGCAGAGCGGAACTACGCGTACAGCCCCAAAAAGTTTGTCGCGCTGGTCGGCGTCAAGGACCTGGTCATCGTGGAAACAGACGATGCGATCCTGGTGACGACTCGCCACCACTCGCAGGACGTGGGCAAGGTCGTGAAGGAGCTGGCGGCGAAGGGAAAGAAAGAGCTGGTGTAGCTCGGGGCAGGTGGACTACGTGGCCCCGTCATCTGGTTACGGGCGGGCTGTGGCCGGGCTATGGACGGCACCGGGATGCTGCCGCAGGACGGCAGCCTGGAGGGGTATCGCCGAGGGACTCAGCAATGCGGCAGACCCTGCCGACGGATGGGAAAAGCAGCGCGGTGCCGGCGGCGTCGCTAACATAGAACGCCGGCAAAGAACGCCGACAAGAGCCAGGGTCATCCTGAGCAAAGCCGAAGGATCTGCTGTTTGGTTTGACTTGCAGGATTGCTTGCAGGATGCAGGATTGATGGAGGAACGCGGCAATGGGCGCAGAAGAGATCAAGTTTGGAACCGATGGCTGGCGCGGGATCATCGCGGCTGACTTTACCTTTGCCAATGTGCGCGTAGCCGCCGCGGCGATAGCGAACTACCTGCTGGCGCAGGGTGCCCGGGAAAAAGGCGCGGCGGTCGGCTATGACACTCGCTTTGGCTCGCGCGCGTTTGCTGAAACAGTCGCCGAAGTGCTGGCCGAGGCCGGCATCCCGGTCGCTCTCGCGGACCGCATCACGCCCACGCCGGCCCTCTCGTTCGGTACCCGCGGCCGGGGCCATGCGGGCGGCGTTATGATCACCTCCTCGCACAATCCTTTCCAGTGGAATGGCGTGAAGTACAAGGCCTACTACGGTGGCTCGGGCCGACCTGCGATTATCGCGGAGATCGAGAAGGAGTTGGGCAAGCCGTTGGCTAGTGCCGCGTCGCCCGCCAAGATCGAGCATGTCGACTTCAACACTCCTTACATCGCGGCGATTTGTGAGTTCGCTAACCTCGAAGCGATCCGGACCTCCGGCCTCAAGTTCGCGATCGACTGCATGTACGGTGCTGGCCGTGGCGTGCTCAAGGATATTTTCACCCAGCTGGGGGTAGACCATGTCGAGATTCGTGGCGAGCATAACCCGCTGTTCCCAGGTATCAATCCCGAACCGATCGAGCCGCATATTCGTGCGCTCGGCGACGCGGTCGTCGCGAACAAGTGCGACTCCGGCTTCGCGACCGACGGCGATGCCGACCGGATCGGGTCAATCGATGAACATGGCGACTTCGTGGATCCGCACAAGATCTTCTGCATCCTGCTCGAGTGGCTGCTGAAGACGAAAGACTGGCCGGGCGGCGTGACCCGTGCGTTCAATACGACCAGCATGCTCGACCGGATCTGCGCCAAGTATGGTCGCCCGCTTTACGAGCACGGCATCGGCTTCAAGTACGTGGTCGACCTGATGTTGGAGAAGGAAATTCTGATCGGCGGGGAAGAGTCTGGCGGCATCGGGATCCAGCGTCACCTGCCCGAGCGGGATGGCTTGTTGAACGCGCTGCTGCTGGCCACGATCATGTCGGAAGAGAAGAAGACGCTGGGCCAGCTGGTGGCCGCGCTGCAGGCGGAGTATGGCGAGCACCAGTATGGCCGCATCGACCTCCACATCGACGACGCGCTGAAGAACGCGACGATCGCCAAGGCGAAGGCCGGGGTGAAGGAGTTTGCTGGCATGCCAGTCGAGCGGGTCGCGACACTCGACGGCATCAAGTTCTTCGTGAAGAACCTTGAAGCCGCGGGCAAACAGAACGCGGCGGAAAGCTGGCTGCTGCTGCGCGCGTCGGGCACCGAACCGCTGCTGCGCATCTACTCCGAGTCGTGCTCTAAGGAGTCGGTTGAGAAGCTGCTGGAAGCCGGCCGCCAGTTCGCGATGAGCAGCCTGGACTAAGAAGGCACGGCGAGCCTGCGTTAGCCCGATACACTCAGTTCGGGATTGTGCGCGTCGGCGCGAAAACGCTTTGCTCCCCGGCGGCCAGTACTTGTGTGTTCCTTTTCCGAGCGAAGCGCCAACCTTGTGCCGCCGGTGCCATAGCCTGGACGCATGGCATCGTTCTACCGCGCGACGGTTCAGGAGTTCCTTGTACAAAGCAGTGAGCACATCCTCGCTGCTCTCGGCGTTGCCTACGCAAATCGCGGCTACACCAGCCAGTATTCCGATCAGACGCTGACCTGGGAGCGCGACCTACTCCTACTTCGCAGTGTGCTTGAGCGCTGTGTCCAAGCATCCGACCACGCTGCCTCCTGGGGCCTGCTTCTCGAGTTTTCCATTCCGCGCAAAGAGTTGCGGATCGATGCTGTGTTGTTAGTCCGTGACATAGTCGTGATCCTGGAGGCGAAAACCGGTCTGGCTCTGACACCTGCCAAGCGCCAGATCGAGGAATATGCTCTCTTGCTTCACTACTTTCATAAAGCTTCAAGTGATTGCAGGATCATCCCGGTTGTTCTCTCGTCCACGTCTCCAGAGTCAAGGATTTCCGAGGCGGAACGAAGAGCGCTGCACCAGCGGGAGTTCTTCGCGCAACTGCCCACGTTCTGGATTTCAGAGGTGATACAGAGTTCCTGGGTCGCGCTCTCGGACGTTCTCCTTGTCCTGGAAAAGCAGGCTTCCGGGCAAGCATCGCCGCAGTCGTGGGATGAGCCCATACTTTCCTGTTCCCAGCATTATCGAAGCAGCAATCGCGCTGAAGACAGGCTTGTCGATCCGCGAGATAGCTCATTCGGAGGCCTCAGAGCACGAAATCGGTAGCGTGCGGGACACGATACAGGGGTATGTGGATCAAGCCCGATCCGAAGGACAGCACGCGATCTGCTTTCTTACCGGGGTGCCTGGCTCCGGGAAAACGCTTGTTGGTCTAAGCCTGGCCCACTCACAGAGCAACAAGGCGGACGCCATTCACTTCATGAGCGGGAACGGTCCATTAGTCCAGGTGCTGCAGCACCTCTTTACCCAGGAGAGTATGCGCAATGGGTCGATGGCCGCCCAGGCACGGGCAGAAGCGAAAACACTCATCGAGAACGTGCATGTTTTCGCGCGCTACTACACCGAGGACAATCCGGGAGCTCCATCGAATCACGCCATCATCTTTGACGAAGCGCAGCGAGCGTGGAACAGGTCTCAGAACTTTAAGAAGTTCAAACGCGATTATTCCGAGCCCGAGATGCTGCTGCGCATCATGGAGCGGCAGCCAGACTGGGCCGTCGTTATCGCCCTGGTCGGCGGCGGGCAGGAGATCAATGATGGCGAAGCGGGACTGGAAGAGTGGGGTCGCGCGCTTGAGAACAGTGACAAGGACTGGGTGATCTATGCCTCGCCCGAAGTCCTGCAAGGCGGCGCTTCGACGGCAGGGCATCGCCTCTTCGAAGGCGACGTCCCGAACCACAGAATGGAGACGAACACCTCACTCCATCTGCGAACTTCCAATCGAAGTCTCCGCGCGGAGCAGCTTGCTACCTGGGTGAACCATGTGTTGAACGGTGAAGCCGAACGGGCACTCGCACTCGGGATTACGGAACGATTTCCTATCTTCCTGTCACGCGATCTTGGCGAGACAAGGAGGCAGTTGAAGGAGCAATCCTTGGGAGAGAACCGCCACGGCCTGGTCGGCTCCTCTGGTGCTGCCCGGCTAAGGTCGGTAGGCCTTGAGCCAAGCTCGACCTTTCATGCGGAGTACCCATGGGAGCACTGGTACCTGGCAGGCGAGAGAGACGTACGCTCAAGCTATCGATGTGAAGTCTTCGCGACCGAATTTGAGATACAAGGCCTGGAACTGGACTGGATCGGGTTGTGCTGGGGCGGAGACCTGATCTGGGACGAATCTTCCGGGTGGCAGCTTCGCGCGTTGCGGCATGGTGCTCACAGTCGATGGAGTGCGATCAAGAGCCATGACAAGCAGACCTACAGGAAAAATGCTTATCGCGTCCTGTTGACTCGAGCGAGGAAGGGTATGGTGATCTTCGTCCCTCAAGGAGACGTTCATGACTCGACGAACGATCCCGCAGAGTTTGAGACGACGGCACAGTTCCTACTCCAATGTGGTGTGACTTTGCTGGCCGAGCGGCCGAGCGCTTCGTCGCGAGAATGACGTTGACCCTCAAACCCAGCCCTTGCCAGAACGCTCCGAGCCACGCCATGGCTTGATCCGCCAGCCCGCCGGGGTAGTCCGTTTAATTTTCTCTCTGCCCGGCCGATAGAAGACCATCGCGCAGCAGCCAGTAGAATCTAAGGTGTAAACAGCCTGCCGCACACGGGCGGGCGCGAAAGGCACACCGTATGAGCACCGCAGCAGCGATCGCACTAAAAACTCCCCTGACCCAGCTGCCTGCCTGGAAGGCACTCCAGGCCCACTACGAGCAGATCGCGCCGCAGCATCTGCGTGACATTTTCAAGCAGGACCCGGAGCGTGGTACGCGGTTGAAGGCCGAGGCGCTTGGGATTTACCTGGATT
>CAXTEW010000203.1:0-5227 GCA_964243175.1 uncultured Acidobacteriaceae bacterium | reverse complement strand
CGCAAGGCGCAGCGCCTCGTCCCGCCGCGCAGCCCAACGTCTCGCAATGAGCAGCCCAACGATCGCGAGGCGCAGCGCCTCCGAACCCGCCGCGCAGCGCTCGAATGCTGGCCGAGGGCGCGGGGCGCGGGCCCGGGCGGGGAAAGGCCTGCTAGCCGACCGGCTCCGGCGTGCCGGCCCGCAGACGCGAGGACGGCTGATCAGACGCAATGACCCCGTCACGGATCGTCACCACCCGGTGGGCGTACTCGGCGATATCAGGCTCATGGGTCACCAGCACGATGGTGTTGCCGCGGTGGTGCAGTTCATCGAAGAGCGCCATGATCTCGTCGCCGGTCTTCGAATCGAGGTTCCCGGTCGGCTCGTCGGCCAGGATGATCGAGGGTCGGTTGATCAGTGCGCGCGCGATCGCGACCCGCTGCCGCTGGCCGCCCGAGAGCTCGTTCGGCCGGTGGTCCATGCGCTCCGCCAGGTTCACAGCCGTGAGGGCCGCCCGGGCACGCTCCAGCCGCTCCGCCGAGGAGGTGCCGTTGTAGATCAGCGGCAGCTCCACATTGTGCAGCGCGCTGGCGCGGGCCAGCAGGTTGAAGGTCTGAAAGACAAAGCCGATCTCGCGGTTACGGATGCGCGCCAGCTGGTCGTCGTCCAGTTCGGACACCAGGTGCTCATTGAGCCAGTACTGGCCCCGGGTGGGCGTATCCAGGCAGCCGATCAGGTTCATCAGGGTGGATTTGCCCGAGCCGGACGGCCCCATGATCGCCACGTACTCGTTGTGGCGGATCTGGAGATTGATCCCCTGCAGGGCATGCACTGCCTGCTCGCCCATCTGGTAGGTCTTCCACAGGTCCTCGACCACGATCACGTAGCCGGCTCCCGTCTTCCCTGTTTCCACTGCTGCCGCCATCAAGCCCCCGCCCCTCACGTGCTGGCCCTTGTATTCTCGAACGACGCCTGGATGCGGCAGCCCATTCGTTGCCGGTTAGCTGCCGTCGTCACTCTTCGGCGCCAGCTCGGCCTCCGTCGCTGTTTTTACAAGCGCGTCGTTTTTCAGTGCCCGCAGGACCTTGTAGGTACCCGTCACGATCTGGTCTCCGGGATGGATGGGTCCGGAAACCTCCATCTTGGAGGTGCCACTGATGCCTGTGTGCAGCGCCACGAAGTGGGCGTGCAGCTTGCCCTTCTCGCTGCGCAGCACAAAGACACCCTGCCGGGGCGCGCCCTGGTCCGCGTCCGGGCTCGTCGACGCCGCCTGCACCGTGTTGCCATCCTTGGCGGCAGCCGGGGGCATGGTGAGCGCCTGGATCGGTATGGCCAGCACGTTCTTCTTGTCCGCTGTAACGATTTTCGCGGTCGACGAGAGGCCGGGTCGCAGCGCATCCACATTCTGGCCTTGGTCGAGGGTCACGATTACTTTGAAATCCTTGGCTTCCTCTGTGCCGCTGGTCGACTGGCTGGTCGAGACGCCGGTCGAGCGCAGCAGCGCCTGGTCGCCCACCTCGGTCACATGCCCCTTGAACACGGCATCCGGCAGCGCATCGACAGAAACATTGACCGGCTGCCCAAGCTTGACGTTCACGATATCGGTTTCATCGATCTTGACCTCGGCGGTCACGATCGACATATCGGCGATCGTCATCAGCGTCGAGCCTTCGGCGTTCTGGATGCCGATGACCATCGTCTCGCCCTCGCGGACCGGCAGGTTGGTCACGATGCCGTCGTAGGGTGCGACACTGACCGTCTTGTCAAGCGCGTCCACGTCCGAGCGCAGCGTTGCGACCTGGGTACCGAGGTGCCCACGCGCCGAGGCAGTGTTCGCCCTGGCCTGGGTCAGCGCGGCCTGGGCCTGGGCCACGCTCGCCACATCGAGATCAAAGGCCGCCTTGCGGGCGTCATAATCCTGCTTCGACACCAGCTTTTCCTCGTACAGCTGCTTGTACCGGTCGAAGTCGAGCTTTTTCTGCTCCAGGTCTGCATTGGCATGGTCGATGTTGGCCTGGGCGGTCTGCTCGGCAGCCACGTAGGAGCTGATATCCGTGGTGGCGGCGGAGATCGACTGCCGCTGCGCCGCGACACTGGCTGCCGGCTGCACGCTTTCGATCGTGGCCAGCATCTGGCCGCGGTGGACGTGTTCGCCCTCCTTGACGTAGAGGTGGGTGATGCGGCCGAATGCCGTGGCGCCCACGTTCACGTAGGTCTTGGGTCGAATCTGTCCCGTACCGCTGACGACCGACGAAATTTCGCCCTGCTCCACCTGCCCTACCAGGACCTTGGTATAGGCACCCTGGGCTCGTTTGACCGTAAAGACAGCGACGATGGCCAGGAGGAGAACCACGCCGCATAGGGCCGCTACCTGTTTCCACTTCATGAGCCTTGCTCCATCTCTGCTGCAGCGCTGCACGAGGCCGGCGGTCGCTGGTTGCTGCTGCCGGTAGATTTCCCGCCATCATACCGTGACCTGGGCCTCCGTCCTCCCGTTATTCGCATCAGGCCTCGTGCCGGGTGGACGGCCTGGCCGCACCCGGCAGGGCTGCGGGCCAGGAAGAAGGGTGCGAGAGGCGAGGGACACGAGGCTCGCTTCGGCACGCAACGGCTGGAGCCGAATACCATGGCAGGTGAGCCGTCCCCGCGGGGAGGGCGAGGGAGGAATCACGATGAGGCACCGACCGAGAGGTACAGCGGGCAATGGGACCGCAGAGAAATGCATTGCCGGCAGCCAGCAGGCCGAGAGCACCGGCTGCCCTGCCTGGAAGCATCAACGCCGCGCCGGCCACCGGGCCGCCGGCATACTGCTGCTCGGCAGCGTCCTGGGGATCGCTGGTAGCGTGCAGGCACAGTATGTCCGGGTCCAGCCACCGCCTCCCGTGGTGGAGCGCCCGTACCAGGCGCCGGGCCGCGGGTTTGTGTGGATCCCCGGCTACCAGCGCTGGGATGGGCATCACTACCAGTGGTCCGGTGGCCGCTGGGTCCACCCTCCGCGTCCCGCTGCCGTGTGGGAGCCGGGACGCTGGGAGCGGAGCCCCGCAGGCTGGCTATGGGTACCCGGGCGCTGGCGCGGATAGCAGGCGCCGGGCCTGGAAAGACGAGCGGGCGGCTGCTGCTGGCAACGCTGTGCTGCCGCGTGCCCTGCTCAGCTTAACCGCCGGTCCGGATATCGAATGCATGACGGGACGGGAAGCACCCCGCCTCGGCAGGCAGGCTACCTTGCGCCCGCCGCCGAGCGGGATTACGGAGTTTTGGGCGGGGATTACCGCTCTAAAGCACCGTCTGTTTTTGTGCGAGGGGTTTCAGTGCCTGGTGCACCACTACGGCTACGGGAACAAGCTCGCGGTGCGCAGGCGCAGGTGGAACGGTGGACTTACTCGAGTGTTGCCTGTACCCGGTAGACCGTTGCGGCAGCAGGTAGATCTTGCGGCACAGTCCACACTCCCAGGGGAAAACCCCTAGCTTGGGAAGAAGAACGCGCTGCAGGAAGCCGATGCGTCCCTGCCTGCGAAGTTCAATGCCTTCGCACTGCAGGCAACGCGGTTTCTCTCCCATGAGTGCTAACTGGCGTTGCCCTTTTGTCATCCACGTCACTCCACAGCTCCTTCTATGCCTGCCTGCTCCCTCGGTCGGCAATCTGCGACGAAGCATGAGCATTGCCAGTGAAAATCCCAGTTTAGATGTAGAGTTTCCCGTTGGCTGCCTCTATAAATACGTCCTGAGACAGGGTTCTGGGAAGAGCCGAGCCGGAAGTTTGAGACCTCAAGGTAACGTCTCACGGTCGCGCTGTCCACACACTTTGGTGATAGACTCACGATATTTTTCATTTCTTGTTCTGTCGACGCGACTTCGCGCGGCTCCAACGCTGGAGACCGCTCCGTCGGTCAGGCAGTGCGCAGGGACTGCTGGCCCAGCATATGCTGCGCCATGCGGATCAGCTCCAGGGGCGGGAGCGGTTTGAGCCGGAACACGACCTGCTCGGGGGCGTACTCGCTCTCTGCGTCGGGCAGGCCGCTCAGCACCAGCACAGGCAGCCCGGGGAGGATGCCGAGCATGCGAGCAACCAGCTCGGGACCGTTCATCCCCGGCATCAGGTGATCGGTGATGAGCAGGCCCACTGTTTGTCGCAGCGCTTCGTTCTCGATTTGGGCCAGTGCGTCTTCCCCGCTGGTAGCAACCACAACGCACATCCCGGCGCGCGCCAGAATCGCGTGGCGAGCCTCCGCCTGCACTGCATTGTCATCCACCAGCAGGATGTTTGCACTCATTGCCATCACTCACGCACGCGAAAGAGGATAGTTCGCCGCCTGTGACACCAGATGATTTGGAGACATTGTGGGGTTGCACGAGCCTGGCAGCAGCTCCCGCACTCACGAGTCGACCCATGCTTCGCCGGCTTCGGGCATACGCGGCCGCTATCGCCTGGGCTTTCTCGTCTCCAGGCAGCCTCGTTCACAGCGCCACAACCACGGCCGCGGCGCCTGGAATGGACGCCGTTCTCTTCTGCGACAATGGACAGGAAGCTGGCGCCGCCGGTCAGGCAGGAGCCTGCTCGCCTCACATCGACAGCGCGTTGGCCGGGGTCTGCAATAGCGCGGCTGCCTACCTTCACCCCCTGCGACGGCGGGCTGCCCTACGAGGCAACTGAATCGAGGCGACTGGATCAATGATGCCTGCATTCGGCAGTTACGCTCTTCTCCTTGCCTTCGCGCTCAGCGCCTACACGCTGGTGGCGGGCGGCGTGGCCCTGCGCCTGCTTGCCCTGGGTGGCGCGTCAGCCACGGGACTTTCCGGCAGGCCCCGGGCCCGGCGAGTCTCCCCGGAGCGATTGGCCGAGACTGCCCGCCGGGCCGGCATCGCGAGCTTTGTCGCCGTGGCGGGGGCAGCTGTCGCGCTGGTCTGGGCTGCGTTCACCAATGACTTCTCTGTTTCCTACGTGCTGCACCACTCCAACCGCGATCTGCCTGGTGCGTACAAGTTCGCCGCGCTGTGGAGCGGGCAGGAGGGTTCGCTGCTGCTGTGGGCGTTTCTGCTCGCGGCGTACGGCTTCGTGCTGCGCCTGCGCCACCGCACCGATGTCAAGCTGTTTGCCTATGCTTCGACCATCCTCGCGGGGATCCAGCTCTTCTTCCTGACCCTGCTCAACTTCGTTGCGCCGCCATTCGCACTGGTCGGCGGCACCATACCGGCTGACGGCTTCGGGCTCAATCCCCTGCTGCAGTACCCAGAGATGGTGATTCACCCG
>CAXTEW010000202.1:0-5247 GCA_964243175.1 uncultured Acidobacteriaceae bacterium | reverse complement strand
CCTGGTATCTACCAGCATGCCCGGCCGTCCGGGAGAGTCGCTTGCCGGCAACATGCGCCGCAATCTCCGCGCCGGCTTTCTGCCATGGCTTGCCTCGCTGGCCTTGCTGGGGGCGTTTTTCTACTACGGTCGAGCGATGGCCGGTGCTTACCAGGCCCGGCTGTTTATCGCGCTGAGTGCGCTCACGGTGCCGCACATGGCTCTGAACGAGCTGCGACGCAGCACCTTCGGCTGGCGCAGCGGAGCATCTTGAGCAGCGGAACAGGTGAGCGGGATAAAGCCAGCGCGGGAGCGTGTGAGCAACCGGCAGCTGTGAGCCTCCCGTTTGCAGCCTTCCGGTGCTGGGCTGCAGTAGTGGACAGCGCCGCCTAAGGAATGCGCTTCGCCGCCGCCTAGTGGCTGCGCCAGGTCTTGTCCGGTGCCCAGCAGGTCGTTTCGAGCGGGCACTCGGCGCACCTTGGCTTTCTGGCTACGCAGATCGCTCGTCCGTGCAGGATCAGCTCGTGGGAAAACGCGATCCAGCGGTCGCGGGGGATGATCCGGACCAAATCCTTCTCGATCTTCTTCGGATCCTGGTGCTTCGTCAGACCCAGGCGATTCGACAATCGCTGTACATGGGTGTCAACCACCACGCCCTCAGCGAGGCCGTAAGCGACGCCCAGGACCACGTTCGCGGTCTTGCGTGCGGCGCCGGGCACAGTGATCAGCTCGGCAAGCGTACGCGGCACCTGGCCGCCGAAGCGCTCCGTGATCGCTTTCCCGGCACCCTGAATTGACTTCGACTTCGCGCGAAAAAAGCCGGTCGTGCGCACCAGCTCCTCGAGCTCGGGCAGGGAAGCCTGGGCCATTGCTGCTGGCGTCGGGAACGTCGCAAACAATGCAGGCGTCACCAGGTTCACGCGCTTGTCAGTACATTGCGCTGACAGGATGGTCGCCACCAGCAGCTCCCAGGCATTGCGATGATCGAGCGCACACTCGGCATTGGGCTGCGCCTTCGCAAGCCGGTCGAGCAGGTCTGCGATGCGCGCCGGGGCCAGGTCGCGGCGAGGTCGCGGGCTGGGCGGGTCCAGCTTTCCCCCGGCTACCGCAGGATCGACCACGGCTTCCAGCTTCGTTTTCGCCGGGGTGCGCGGAGCAGCAGACTTTGGCCTGGCAGCCGAGGCAACGGGAAGGGGCACAAGCCCGCGGGCGTGACGGGGCACGGCAGTCATGCGTCGATGGTAGCTGAACTGCTATGGCGGAATCAGACCGCCTGCGCGCCTGGCGGCCACTCGCGTGGCTTCTTTCCGGGTGCCTGCATGGCGGCGCCTCCCGATGGGCGGTTTTCCTGCGTTGCCCAGGCAACTTCACGGGAGTATGCCAGCAAAGACCAGCTGCCTAGGGCTGCGATCCCCCGGACTTTCCTGGACCCGTCCCATCCGTAGACGCGCGTGTCTTCGCCGCATGGTCCAGCTCGCGGTAGATCTGCTCGTTGCGCATGATGGCCTGCACGTAGTCGCGTGTTTCAGTAAACGGGATGGACTCGACCCACTCATCGATCCCGGTGTAGTCGCTCGCGGATTTCCAGTCGTCCACGCGCGCCTCGCCCGCATTGTAGGAGGCGAAGGCATACTCCTGCTGCCCGCTGTAGCGGTCGAGGGTCTGCTTCAGATACGCGCAGCCGAGCTTGATATTGATCTGCGGATCGAGCAGCGCGTTGGCATCGAGGTGGGAACCCATACCGGTCTTCTGCGCCATCTGCCGGCCGGTGGATGGCAGCAGCTGCATCAGCCCGTACGCGTTGGCATAGGAGACGACGCGCGGGTTGAACTCTGATTCCTGCCGGATCAGCGACGCGACCATGTAGGGGTCGAGACCGTTGGCCGAGGCCTCCGCCTGGATTGTGGACCAGTACTGCTCCGGGAACAGGATTCTCCAGTAATCGAGCGGTAACTCATCAATCGGGGCCGAGGTGTAGAAGGGAATTGCTTTCTTGAGCGAGCGCATGGCGCGGTAGGCCTCGCCGAAGCTGGCGTACAGCCGGGCCTCGGCCAGCGAACCCCACTCGTCCGAGCCTTCGGCTGCGTGGATCTCCTGCGAAAGATAGTCGTTGAGCCCGGCGTTCGCCAGCAGGCGCGCCTTGGCGATGTGCGGATCATCCTCCGGCACATCCTCGGTCAGGGTTGGAATCTGCTCGGGCTGCAGGGCATCGAGCGCCGGCACCGCCGCCGGGGCGACAGCCGTGCCCAGCTGGTCCAGGCGCTGCTGCGCGATCGCGGCATAGTAGTAGTGCTGGTACACGCGGGTTTCTGTTGCGAAATACGCAGCGGCCATGGCTGGCTCGTGCTGCTGGTCGAGATACAGGCGGCCGCGCCAGTAAAGCGCAGGCGCCACGTTCTTGCCGGCACGGTACTGCGCCAGCTGCTCATCCATCAGCTGCTCAGCCTCTGCGTAGTTGCGCAATCGATAGTCGAGCCAGGCCGCGCGCCAGTGGGCATTGTCCGCATTCTTGCTGTCGGGGAAGCGCCTGGCAAGCTCAAGGTAATACGGCACCGCCGCCGGGTAATCCCGCCGCAGCATGTACATGTTCCCGCTTGAAAACAGTGCCTCCGCCAGCCACTGGCTGGTGGGAAAACGGGTGCGGATCTGGTTGACGAGGTCCTGCTGGGTGCCGGTGTCGTTTGCCGTACGCGCGACCTCCATCAGCAGGTACAGCCGGTGGGCTCCATTCTCGTCAGTGCTGTCGGGTACGCCCGCGAGCGACCCGGCCGCCAGGCGCTTCAGCTTCATGTCGCAGGTGGCGGCGGAGAGCAGCAGCGCATCGCGTTCGGCGGGTAGCAGGCTGGTATCGGTTGCCAGGGCGCGGAACTCGAGCGCAGCCTCGTTGAAGCGGCCGCCATTGAACAGCGCATCGGCATGCTGGCGCCGCTCGCTGATCGAGAGAGCCAGCCACTGCCCGCTGCTCTGCAGCTGCTGCTGGGCTGCGGTCGCTTCTGGGCTCAGGGCATTGCTGGTAAGCAGGCGCCGGTACAGGGTGAGTGCCGGGGCAGACTGGCCGCTCTGGGCGTCTGCCTTGGCGAGCGCCAGCAGGTAGTCAGGCTTCTGCGCGAGCGGCTCGCCGGCGTGGGCATTGAGGACCCGCAACGCGTCCGCGGCCTGGTTCTGTTGCAAAAGCAGGTTGGCCTCGAGCACGGGGATCTGCGGGGTAAAGATGCTGTCCGGGTACCGGGCGGCGAAGCTGCTGAGCAGCGTGTTCGCGGCGCCAAGCTGGTTGGATTGCAGATTGGCCTGCGCCGCGAAGTAGTCCGCGTAGTCGTTCAGTGAGTCGCCCTGGGCGTTTGCATTGCCCAGGGCAAGCAGGGCATCGGCGTAGCGGTGGTCCAGCAGGTAGGCGTGGCCCAGCGCCAGGTATGCGGCCGCGGCTGCGGGCCCCGCGTGCGTGTGCGCGTAGGCCTCTACGCCGGAGTAGGCAGCAGTGCTGCGGTAGTTCCCCAGCTGCTGCGCCATCGGGCGCAACTGTTCTGATGCGACAAAGGCATGCTGCAGCTGTGCGGTCTTGAGCGCCTGGCGCGCGGACAGCGCGTGGTGGCGTCCCCGACGCTTGATGATCACGACCCGGTGCACGCGGCCGTGAGGCGCATGGCCGGCGCGGCCCTTCGCGGCAGCAGCCTGCCCGTGGCGGCTGGCACCGTGACGGGTTGCGGCGTGGCCGGGGGCAGCGTGGGAGGAGCCATGCTTCTGCGGCTTATGCTGGGCGGCCAGCGCAGACGGCGCGCAGCACAGCAGCGTGGACGCAAACAGCAGCAGGACGCGGATGCAAGGGGTTCGGCCGGCAATCAGTAGGGGGAAACGGGTGCGGCGGCTCACGGGTAGCGATTGCCCTCTGCTCCGAGAGTAAGCGACCGGCCCCCTCCCCGTCCCATGCAAAACCGGACGGGGGTACACGCTTGTACCCCCGTCAGCACGGGAGCGGGGTGACGCGGTAGCATGGAACAGCCGTAAGCCTTGCATCTACAGAAGCACACCTGCAAACCAGGAAAGGCTTGGAAAAGCTGAAACCACCATCCATGACTCCCATCCAATCAGACAGAGAAAAGCCGCAGAGCAGCAGTCCCGCCGCTTCACCGCCATTGGCGCCGGGGGTGGCGAGTACTGAGGTAGTCGAAGAACACCCGGATGTTCGCCTGGTCAACCTGGCGAAGGGTGGAGATGTGCAGGCCTTCGAGGTATTGGTCAAGCAATATGACCGGCAGGTATTCCGGATAGCGCAGCACATCACGCAGAACCGTGAAGACGCGGAAGACGTGGTGCAGGACGCCTTTCTGAAGGCCTACGAGAAGCTGAACCAGTTCCAGGGAAATTCGAAGTTCTACACGTGGCTGGTTCGCATCGCGGTGAACGAGAGCCTGATGCGGCTGCGCAAACGGCGCACCGGCCGCATGGTTTCTATCGACGAGGATGTGGAGACAGAAGAAGGGTCGATGCCGCGGGAGCTCGCGGACTGGGGACCAAGTCCGGAGCAGCAGTATGGCCAGTCGGAGCTGGCGGAAATTCTCAAGAAGACAGTGAACGGCCTGCCACCGGGGTTTCGCGTTGTTTTCGTCCTCCGGGACGTGGAAGGCTTGTCGACTGAGGAAACAGCCGAAACGCTTGGCTTGAGTGTGCCGGCAGTGAAGTCAAGGCTGCTGCGCGCGCGCCTGCAATTGCGTGAGCGCTTGAACCGCTACTTCGGCAACAAGACAGTCGACGGTGTCGGCAACAAGAAGAGGGATGGTGTCGCAAAGTGATCTGCTCTGAGTTTCTTGTGCATCTCGATGATCTTCTGGACGGCACCGTCGATGCGACCCTGCGCGCTGCGCTTGAAGCCCACATGGGTACCTGCGAACACTGCACCATCACCATCACGACGACGCGAAAAACAATCGAGGTATACCGCTCCAATGTGCTGTATGACCTGCCGGACGCGCTGCGTGATCGTCTGCAGGCGGCAATCCTCGCAAAGTGTAAAAAATGCTGAGGATGCTGATTGTGGGCCTGGCGCTGATCATCATCCTGCGAATGGTGAGCGGCAGGCGGCGGGGCTGAGTGTGAGCGTGGAAATCCGCAAACCATGTCGAATCGTGTGCCGCGATGATATGTCTACGCTCGGCTACCCGGCAAAGCCCAACCTGGTGAACGAGAAAGACTCCGTACATGCTGGCGTTGCGTAGCTAGACCTGGAGAGAGCTAGCGCGGGAGGCCATCGGCCTCGTCAAGATCTTCGCCGGA
>CAXTEW010000201.1:0-5264 GCA_964243175.1 uncultured Acidobacteriaceae bacterium | reverse complement strand
TAGCGTCTTGCGAAGCGGATTGGGGGCGTCGCCGTCATCAAGGTCGGTGCTGATACCGAACCCGAGCTGAAGCAAAAGAAGGCCCGCGTGGAAGATGCAATGCATGCCACACGCGCGGCTGTCGAGGAAGGTATCGTCCCGGGTGGTGGTGTGGCCCTGGTCCGCTGCACTCCTGAGGTGGATGCCCTGATCAAGACGCTGGAAGGCGACGAGAAGATCGGTGCCCAGATCATCCGTCGTGCGATCGAAGAGCCCCTCCGCCAGATCGTCGGCAACGCCGGCGAAGAAGGCGCGGTGGTTGTTGGCCGCATTCACGAGTCGAAGGATCATCACTTCGGCTACAACGCCGGCACCAACGTGTTTGAGGACCTGGTCGCGGCCGGTGTCATCGATCCGACCAAGGTGACGCGCACTGCCCTGCAGAACGCCGCCTCGATTGCTGGACTGATGCTGACGACCGAAGCCATGGTCGCCGACATCCCGGAGCCCAAGGCAGCGCCGGCTGGTGGACACCAGCATGGTGGCGGCATGGAAGGCATGTACTAACTCGAACGTGTTATAAGTACGCCGGAGAGGGCCCCACACGTGTGGGGCCCTTTTCTATTTACAAAATATTTTTTTCGGCGGTGGATCCACTCAAAAGGATAGCGTTCTTTCCAATTCACAAGCAAAAAGCGATTGTCAACGTGACGTAAGTACTTAGAGGCATGTAACTTCTTCCTTTTCCGGGAACCGGCTGATGCCGGATACAAGGCAAAGGCTGTCTCCCGACTTGCAGGCCCGGGTTACTCTCGAATGAGACCCCGAGGTTAACCTGCGTTGAAGTCCTTTGATTCGCACTCATTGCGGAACAGCCGCACCCTGTTGCTGCTCGCCAGCGGAGCCGCGCTGTCAGTAGTGAGCGGTCCTGCTGCGTGGGCCCAGGCATCGCAGCCACCCATGCTGGCCAGCAGCTTCATGGGCAATACCCTGCTCGGCACCCCGGCTCGCGACCTGCCGGATGCGCCGCTGCCGGACCAGCCGATCGTGCGCGCCGCGACCGCACCGGCGGAGCAGCCGTTGGTGCTGCCGCGTAACTGGAGAATGACGCCAGCGGCCAGTCGATCAAACACGCCGGGTAAAGTCTCTTACTATCTCGGCAGCACCTGGTCGATTCGCAACTTCGCGGAAGCGATGGCTGTGGCCGGCATACCGAACATCACCGCGGCGCCACACCGGCCGATCGATCCAAACAACGGCGATCCGGTCGCAGAGGCGAATTATCAGCAGGCCATGGATCACTACGGGGATGCGCTCGACACCTGGTTCCATGTCAACGAAAAAACTTTGCGCTTCCATGCAGACCGCTTTGCTGTCGGCTTTGCAACAGCGGAAAGCCGCGACCTGCTCAGCAATCTTGTGCTGCCGCTTGCGCTCCACCAGCAGGCGCGATACCTTCCGGCACCGGTGAACTCGGATTTTGGCGAGCGCATGGGCAATGCCGCTGCATCAATCGTGGTCACGCGCAATGATGCCGGCATGCTGGTGCCGAATTACTCGAAGCTGGGCGGCACGGTGATCGCTGCCTTTCTCGGCAAGGCTCTGTACGCGAACAGCTTCCATGCGCCGGAGCTTGATTCCAATCACTTCTTTGTGCGCTACGTCGGATACAGCCTGCTGGGCGACCTGGCGACAAACGTAGGTCATGAGCTTATCCGCGCCGCCGTAGAACCGGACATGACGTACTACAACCTGCATGGCCGCGCGACCGATGACTCCTACTATCCCCTGTCGCTCGGCGGCAAGGTGGTGTACTGGGCTCGCAGCACATACGCGACGCGTAACTTCGCCAGTGCCCTGCTGATTGCGAGCATGCCTAACACGACGTTGATTTCGAACAGGCCTCAGGACCCGGTGGCAGGCAATCCCAGCACCTGGAACGGCTCTTCCAACTACACCGACGCTTATGACAACTACGGCGAGTCACTGCTGGTTTGGAAAGACCAGGTAGAGCAGGATATCCGCTACCATGGCCGTCGCTTTGCGGGCGGACTGGCGGAATCGGAAACACAGGCGCTGGTGCAGAATCTGGCCGTGCCCGTGTTATTCAACATGGACCCGCGCTATGTTCCGATGGGCGTTGGCTACTCGGGCAGTCAGCGGCTGGGGCACGCGTTTGAGGGCCTGGTTGTGGCACATACAGACTCCGGCGCGAAAACAATCAACCTGCCTCTGCTTGGCGGCACGATCGGCGCAGCCTTCCTGGCCAAAGAGGTGTACTACCCGCGGCTGGATACACCGTCCCTTACATCAAATGGCGTGCTGGCGAAGACGATCAGTCTGAACCTCGCTGCCGACGCGGTGTCGAACGTGGTGGGCGAGTTCCTGCGGCATCGCGGCTACTAGGAACCCGCGATGCCGCACAGCAAGACCCTGAGGAGCTATTTCAGGGTCTTGCCAAGGGTGATGCGCACTCCGCCGCGTGCGGTCATCGGCGTAGATAGATAGCCGACCGGGCTGATGTGTTGCTGGCTCAGCAGGTTATCCAACTGCGTGTATACCCCGATACGGTTGCTGACCTGGTATGTGCCGCCTGCATTGAAGCTCGCATAGCCGTAGTCGAGATCGCGATTCGGCAGCAGCAGCGAGTTTCCGAAATTTACATCAGAACCGCCGAGCGCTGTCGTGTCATCGGCGCGGCTGGCAAAGGATGAACTGGCCACGCCGCTCCACTTGTTGCCGTGGCCAGAATAAGTGATGGAGACAAAACCTGTATGTGGAGGACGGCGAAAAGGCCGTGCACCTACCAGCGGCGAGTAATTACCAATGAGCACGTCAGGAAATGCCGGGTTGCTATTCGCTGCCGGGTTGAGCGCATCGGAGGAGAAAGAGTGCTGGACCACTGCGTCCAGATACGTGTAGCCGCCGCGGAGGAATATGTTGGCCTTGGGGCTGTACTCCACCTCCGACTCCACGCCTTGAGCGCGGAAGGACAGGGAGTTCAGGTCGATGCCATATGCGTTGTTGGCCTGCAGGTAACTCTCCAGCGTGGTCTGTTGTGCTGCACTTAGATTCGGCAGAAGCTGCGGGACGGCGCCTGCACCTACACTCTCAATCTGGTTGCCGAACTCATTGTGGAAGTAAGTCACCTTCAGCACCACTCGCTCGTTGGCGATGCTCTGTTCGATGCCACCATCATAGGAGCGTGTCAGTGCCGCGCCGATCGGCTGGACCTGGTACTGGTTGACGACTCCGCTGCCGCCGTTCTCCTGCAGGAACGCGAGCAGCGAGCCTGTTTGCTGCCCAAGCGTTGGCTCTTTATAGCCCTTGCTGAAGTTGAAGTTGGCGCGGGTGCCGTGCAGCATGCCACGGCCCGGGCGTACCAGGTAGTAGGAAGCGCCGAGGTGCGGCGCGCCCACGGTTCCGAACAAGCCATTCTTCTCGATGCCGCCGCCGAGGGTATAGAAGAGGCGGTTCTTGTAATCGCCCTGGAAGGCCAGCGTGTAGTCGTAGTTTGCGCGTTCGATCGGCGTCTTCGAGATGCCGTATGCGGAGTTGCTGTCCGTCATACCGCGTTCGTCTTCATAGCGAAAGCCGGCGACCCCCAGCAGGTGCGGGGTAAAAGCATAGCTGGTCTGCGCGTGAAGCGAGTCGCGATTGGACGCAAGGTCGTCGAGGTAGGTGTCGGAGCCGGCGTAGCTGGTGATGGTCTGGCCACTCACCGTATATCCATTTGCACCCGTCACGGTGACAAATTGCCCGAGGTAGTTTCCGCTTCCCGCTGGATCGACGATGCCCGTGGGCGCGTACTGCTGGAAGCGTTCGCGTTTGCGCGTCAGTCCGTACTCGACCTGCGCATGCCACAGGTCAGAAAAGCTATGGTCGATGGTGGCGCCCAGGTAAAGGTCCTGGTCACCCTGCTTTTCATCGGTCGAGGTCCGGGTGAACTGGAACTGGCCGGGCGCGCCGGTTGCGGAGTCGCTGTTGCGGGCGGTCAATCGCAGCTGCGTGGCGTTGGACCAGGCGTAGCCCAGGTTCGCGACCGAGGTGACATCGTGGTACTTGTCGCCTGCCACCGAGTTAGCGGTCTGGAAATCGCCGAACGCGCCGTAGTAGTCCAGCGCATTGTGCGTGCCGCCTGCCTGCACCTCGTTACGGTAGGTCCCGAAGTTGCCGCCGTCGCCCTCGTAGAAGAGCGAAGGAAAGGGCGTGGACCCACGCGGTGTGGAGAAGGCGACAACACCGGCGCCAGCATCGGTCCCGTAGACCACGCTGTCTGGCCCGCGATAGGCCTCGGCACCGCTGAGGCCGGTGGTTGCTACATTGGCGAAGTCAAAGGTACCGCCGATGTCTTCGAGCGGCACGCCGTCGAGCAGGATCTTGTTGTCATCCGAGTTGCCGCCGCGGATGAACAGCGATGTCACGCCGCCGCGCTCGCCGCTGGTGGCCACCGTAAAGCCCGGTACCAGGCGCAGCGCTTCTGTCACATTCTGCAGGTTCTGGAAGTCGGTCCGGTTCAGCTCCGTGATCGAGGCGCTGACCTGGGCCTGCGGGACCGGTGTCCCGGTAGCACTGACCACGATGGACTCGCGTACCGTATCCGGCTCGAGCGAGATGTTCCTTTCGAGGCTGCCGAGGGCTTCGCCATAGAAACTCTCCGTCATCAACTGGCGGAAGTTGTTTCCGGTGGCCAGCACGTAGAACCGGCCAGCGCTCGCAGTCGACAGGCTGTAGCTGCCGTCAGCACCGGTACGCGCCGTGATGATGACCTTGCCATTATCAACCAGGGCCACGACGGCGCCGGCGATCGGCTGGTTCAAGGAATCCGTGACCACGCCTCGCACGGAGACGGCATGCAGGGGAGACGCGGAGAGCAGGGCGAGAGTCGCAGCAAGGAGCAGGCGACGCGTGGCGTTCGGAGCAGGGGTGGGTGCGAGCTCGCCGGAAAGCGAGGCGCACCGCGTTTTTCCATCCATCATCAGTGCAGGTGCCTTCCCTGTTCCCCTCGGAACAGCAGCTGGTGGGGTGACGCATATGCGAACCGGTCTCCTGACTTGACGCTTCTCACGCTCGACAGCACTTCAGGCCCTTTGCTCAAAGCTTGGCCTGGAGCCTCGGCCCAACTCGCCGGCGATCTCCTGCGATTTCGCACGCAGGTCGTGATGCGTCTTACAGTTGCGGGGCAGTGGCGGATTTTCACCGCCTTCCCAGGTTCTTTCGCACACGCAAGGGTGTTGTGTACCGCACCCGGCCCAACAGCCGGATGCACTTGCCGCCGCGACTTC
>CAXTEW010000200.1:0-5367 GCA_964243175.1 uncultured Acidobacteriaceae bacterium | reverse complement strand
AGGGGAAGAAGGCAGATTATTCTTTTCGTTCTTATCTGTTGGCTCTAACAGAAAATAGGAAGAGCCGATGCCGGTATCGCCGCACCCCTTGGCGCGATCGGCACGCATCCATGCGGGCACGGCATTGCCTAGTCCATCGTTTCCGTAGCCATAGGTGAGCGGGTCATGGTGCGGGTCCAGCAGGAACTCGGCAAGCTGCTCCGTCAGGGGCTGCACATCCTGCTCGGTGACGAGCGCGGGTGTCCTTGAGAAATACGAGCCAAGCACAAACGACTGACCGGATGCGCGATCGACGCCATGCGTACCTGTGGAGCAGCAGATAGTGGCGTCGCCAGCGACATAGAACGTCGCGTTGTGCGTGACTGCGACAACAAGCTGGTTGCGCGGCAATGCCGGCTCGTGCGCAAGGTGTCTGGAGAGCTCGGCCTGGAGATAGTCGATGTCGACCACGCCCAGCATTCCGCCGTTCTTTCTCGACCGGAGCACGTAGCCGAACGCTGCCGGTACATGCACGGTGACTGGCTCGATCCTGGGCCTGCCGAGAAGCGTATGCCACCGCCGGGCCTGAGGGAAACCCGCGCGCAGCAGCGCATCTCCATACTGCGTGTGGCCCCCCTCGGGAAAGGAGAAGGGCGTAAATACAGGTGACCGCAGAATCTCCCGCGTGTCAGCTGTGGCATCCAGACGTACTATCACAGCCCCTGGTCGTGCACCGTCAAAAACAAGCGTCAGGGGAACGAGCATCGTGGGGATGATTGTGGTCCGGTTGCTCGACGGATCCGCCCCGGCCAGCGTGTAAGTCCCCTGCGCTGCGGAGTATTGAAAGGTAGGCACGGTACCCTGCGCGTGCGCGTGCTGGAAAGCGGGGCTCAGCAGCGGAAGCAGCAGGCAGCACGACTTCATGCGGCCCCACGACTTGCAACCATGGATCCCATGTTGCGCGCCGCGTTCGCGCCGGTTCCTCACCGGCCTCCCTGAAACGTGAGATATCCCCAGCGATCCGGCACGTGCATGTTTACGACACCCTGCGGCGACCATACCCAGTTATCCTCTTTCGGGTTCCCCGGCGTCCACTCTACACGGCTGAAGTTGATGCGCCACTCGGTTCCATCCCGCGGCGCCGGCACCGCCTGCCGCGTGCGAAACGCGTCCAGCGGATACGCAATCTCGACCGTCCATCCATGATCATGGTCGCTGCCCTGGTTGAGGGTTCCCTGTACCGCGATTGCGGTTTTCAGGCCCTGGATATCCCAGCTATTGTCCGCGTGGCCGCCATCGTTGTAAGGCTTGCTTAGGTAGAGGTCCCAACCGGTATTGAGCGCGTTGATCTCGAACTCGTAGTAACTGGGCGTCGCGGGCAGCGGCTTCACGAAGACTTCGAAATCGTTGTCGTGGAAAACGACAGAGTCATGCTCGCGCAGCGTGGATTTCACATCCGGTTCCTCGAGTTCGGCCGCGATGTACAGGTACTGGTCGTCCCACAGCATTTTCACGCGCGTGCGAAACCGCGGCTTCGGCCTACCTGCACCCTCGATGTCCACGAAATCCGTAGTCCACGGCGCGCGTTCCCAAGCTGCATCATTCAGCCGCCCATCCAGAGTGATGGGCGAGGCCGCGCGCTGGCAGAGGTAGGTCTTCGGGGTTGAAGCTGGATCCTGCGCAGCACCGCCACGAACCACGTAGAAAGCCAGCATAACAAAGAGCACTCGCCGCATCTGTTTCCTTGCAGTCAAGACCGATGTGCACCTCGGTCGAGGGCAGACCACGCTGCCCTCGGCAGAAGGCCGCCACTTAAAACGAGTAATGCGCAGATACCTGGAGAATACGTGGCAGGCTGCGTGTGTTCGTGATCTGCCCGAAGTTCGTATCGGTCACCGTGTTATCCGGGTTCCCATAGCTGGCTATGTTCAGTGCATTGAACCCGTCTGCCCGGAAACCGAACTCCTGGCTCTCCGTGATGTGGAAGTCCTTGAACGCGGAGAAGTCAATCTGCTCGTACCCGGGCGAACGCTCCGAGCCAATCGACGCAGTCCCGAACTGCAACGGCTGCTCCGGCCCATAAGCACACACACCGTTGTCAGCACCGCTACAGCCTACCGCGGAAGCATCGGTGCCGAACCAGTTGGCGGTGCCTCGGTTGACAATGTGCAGCTTGCGATACTGGTTCGCCCGAGCCTGTCCGAAGGTATGTGTATTGGAGTTATCCGGACCGTTGATCGTGACGGGGAAGCCCGAGTAGGCCACTGCTGTGCCAGAGACCGACCAGCCGCCTGCCAGCAGGTCAACCACGTGGTTCACATGCGTACCAAACTCCTTGCCACGTCCGAAAGGTACTTCGTACACCCCCGTTGCCGACAGATTGTGACGCACGTCCTGCTGTGCCGGGCCGTAATCCGCGGCGCCGTTGTAGCCATTCTCATAAGCGCCGTTCTGGCCCTGAATGTCGGTGATTGAACTTTGCGCGTAATTGCCGGCGCTGTTCGTCATGGCGCGCGCATAGGTATAGTTCACCGTCCAGGTAAAGCCGTAGTCGCCACGGTCCCGTACTGTAACCTCGCCCGCGTTGAAGTTCATGCCGGCCTCAGACTCTGTAATGAGCAGTTGCCCTCCCTGCCCGACAAGTCCGGCGAAGGGCGCGGCATCTGCTGCCGGGATCACCGCCCCGGTCGGCAGCGCGGCGATATCGGTCGCCTTGGCCAGCGTCAACTGGTTGCCGTTCCGGTAATCCTCCAGATGCTGTCCTGATTCCCCAACGTAGGACACCGAAGCCGATACCTTGTTCGACAGTTCAAACTCGGTGGTCAGGTTGAACTCGTGGATGTAAGCCGGTTGGATATGCTGCGGCCACGCGCCAAAACCCGCGCCCTGATTGCTGAGGGACGAGGCATTGATCGAGAAGCCGTTTGTCACCTGGATCGGAGCGCCAGGATTGTTCGGCGTGGTCCCGGTTCCAGCTTGTGGAGTCGTCGCAGTCGGACTGGAGAAAGCGAGAAACGGGCTCTGATACGTCAAGCGTTGATTGTTTGAGTTGCCCTCGAAGAAACTCGTCGTGCCGTATCCTCCGCGCAGCACAACGCGCGGCGTCACCTGGTACGCAAAGCCGAGCCTGGGCTGGATCTGATTAAGTGTCGGCTGGTAGCAGGAGATGTTGTCGCACACGATTGAGCCCGCTGGCGCGCCAGCCGGAACCGAGCCCGCATACTCCACGGTGCCCGCCATCGGACCAGTCAGCAGCACATTGCCGGTCCGATTATGGGCCTCGTTCCAGCGCTGGTCATACTCGTAACGAACACCAGCGGTAAGGGTCAGGCGATCTGTCGCCTTCCAGTCATCCTGTATAAACTCTGCTGTGCGCCACTGGCGATTGCCAGCCAGCCCGCTGCCGGGCAGTGCGATGCTGTCGCTGCTGGCAAGGCCGAGCACGAAGTCGGCGCCGCTGTAGCCTGTGTCGCCCGCACCGTTCCCCGTAAACGAGCCATTGAAGTTGAACTGCCCAAGTGAGCCCTGCGCGCCCGTCAGCGCATAATTCTGCTGGTAGCGGACAGCCTGCACACCCACGCTGAAGAGCTGGCGTCCTTTCTGGATCGTCAAGTTATCGCCGTAGTAAAAGGTGTTGTCTCGCAGGAGCTGCGGTGCCCCCGGTGTACCGACGCTGCTTAGGTTGTCCCCTGGCGACAGGTCGGAGAAGCCGACATAGGTCTGCTTGCCGAAGGGGATACCGACCACCTGGTTGCCGGTAAGCCCGAACAGGCCGGTTGGATCCGTCGGTACGCCCTGGTTCCAGATCACGCGGGTGAAACCGACACGCGCCTCGTTCACGATCTCAGGAGAAAAGGTGTGCACCCAGGTCGCGCCGAGCACCTTGGTTGGAAATACATTCTGCGCAGGAAAGGTGACGGGGAGAACAGCCTGGTTGCCATCGGATGCATTGGACTGCGAGTAGAAGCCAGTTACCCGATCAGCGTCACGCGGGTTCCACGAGATCTTCACATCGCCCTGGTCATCCACGTGGAAGCTGCGCGCCGGGCCGGCGAAGTTGTTCTGTACCAGGCCATCCTCAGGCGTCGTATTCGGCAGCGGATAGATTGCCGGGTGCGCAAAGAGGTAGGCCGCCACCGGGTTGAGGATGGGCACCCTGTTGTTGAGATAGGGCGCGAAGTTGTTCTGCGTATTGTAGAGCTGCTTGCCCGCGACTGCCTGCACCGCCGAGAAGTCTCCCTGGCGCATGGCGGCAGTCAGCACGCTTGCCGTCCCGGAGCCGCCCTGGTGCTGGCGCACTGCTTCGTAGTCCACGAAGAAGAAGAGCTTCTTCGGCAGGATCGGGCCGCCAAAGGTTCCACCGAACTCCGACTGCGTGAACGGATTGATCGGGATGACCGGAGTTACGTGTTTGTTTGACCAGGTGTTGGCGTCAAGATTCTCATTTTCGAGATACGCGTATGCCGAACCGTGGAAACGGTCCGTGCCGCTCTTGAGAATCGAGACCACATCCCCGCCATTCACGTTGCCGTAAGTGGCAGGAGCGTTGGCCGAGATGACCCGTATCTCCTCAATCGCATCCGGTGCCGGGTTGTACGCGATCAGGTTATTCTGGCCTTCGTTCAGGTCGACGCCATCGAGCGTGTAGTTATTCGCCTGGGTCCGGTTGCCGTTCAAGGAGACGATGCCGCTCCCCGTCGTATTCCGCTCAATGCCGTTCGTGCCGACCAGGCCGCCGGGATTGGTATTGACCGCGCCCGGCTCAAACAGGGTGACCGAGGAGAAATTCCGCCCATTGAGGGGAATCGTCTCTATCTGGTTCGCGGTAAGAGAAAGTCCGATGGTGCCGTCCGAGGTATCGAGGATCGGTGCCAGCCCGCCCTGCACCTCGACGCTCGCGCTCGCGCCAACGGTCACGTGGGCATCGATCGTTGCTTGCTGATCGATCTCGAGCGAAAACGGCGCGGTCGCGAGCGTTTGGAAACCCTGCGCTTTCACCTCGACCGTGTACGTACCGATCGGGAGAAAGCGGATCGAGTAGATCCCGGCTGCATTGCTGGTCGCAGACGTGCGCACGCCGGTCGCCGTGTTGACCGCATTCACGCTTGCGTGGGGGACTACGGCCCCGCTTGGGTCGAGAACGGTACCGGACACAGAGCCGCTCACCGTTTGCGCCGCACCGCTTGCTGTACCCAACAGTGCCAGCCCAACGCCCATGACTGCAACCTGCGCCACCTGCAGGCAATTCGTATAAGAACGATTCAACCGTGGTGCTCCTCTCGTCCCGCGTGCCCCCCTATCTTCTACGAACAATTTGCTGGTGGGAAGCACAAAGCTGGTGGAGCAACATGGGGTGTCCTTTCCACACAGCCTTGATAGACACGCAGG
>CAXTEW010000199.1:0-5374 GCA_964243175.1 uncultured Acidobacteriaceae bacterium | reverse complement strand
GCCCAGCGCATCCACCAGCGCACCCGCTTTGATCTCGAAATGATCAAGTCGATGGGCTTCTGCCACGGCATCGAGAACTACTCGCGACACTTCTCGGGCAGGCTGCCAGGCGAGCCGCCGCCGACCCTGTTCGACTACTTCCCGAAAGACTTCCTCATGTTCATCGATGAGTCGCACGTGACTGTACCGCAGCTGCACGGAATGTGGCACGGCGATCGCTCGCGCAAACAAAACCTGGTCGACTACGGCTTCCGTCTGCCATCGGCGCGCGACAATCGTCCATTGAAGTTCGAGGAGTTCCAGAATCGCGTGCACCAGCTTGTGTATGTTTCCGCAACGCCGGGGCCATACGAACTGACCAAGGCTGCCGGAGTGGTGATCGAGCAGATCATTCGTCCTACAGGACTGATCGATCCCGAAGTGGAGATACGACCAATCCGCGGTCAGATTGACGACCTGCTGGCCGAGATCCGCATCCGTGTCGAGCGCGATGAACGCGTCCTGGTCACGACCTTGACCAAGCGCATGGCGGAAGATCTATCCGGCTACTACACCGAGGTAGGCGTCCGCTGCCGCTACATGCACTCCGAGATAGAAACGCTGGAGCGCGTCAAGCTGCTGCGCGATCTGCGCAAAGGAGAGTACGACGTGCTGGTCGGCATCAACCTGCTACGTGAAGGGCTCGACCTGCCCGAAGTTTCGCTCGTCGCGATCCTCGACGCAGACAAGGAAGGCTTTTTGCGCTCGCAGGGCTCGCTGATCCAGACCATTGGCCGCGCCGCCCGCCACGTACGCGGCCGCGCCATCCTGTACGCCGACAAGATGACCGAGTCCATGCGGAAGGCGCTCGATGAAACTGGCCGCCGCCGCGAGGTGCAGCGCGCCTACAACGAGGAACACGGCATTACGCCGACCTCGATCATCCGCCCGACCGATATGTCACTGGCACAGATACTAAAGGCCGACTACGCCGACCTGACAGACGAGAAGGATGAGCTGCCGGAGTTTGCGACGCAGCAGGCGCTCGACCTGCACATCGGCAAGCTTGAAAGCGATATGAGGGAAGCAGCGAAGAAGTTCGAGTTTGAGAAGGCAGCGAAACTGCGGGATACGATCGCCGGGCTAAGAACGAAGGAGTTTCTTTTCAGCTGAGCGCTTGCGGGCAGAAGCAGGCAAACGTGCAATTGCCATGGATACCGGCATCTGTATTCCATCGCCTGCATCTGCCGTATGCAAATGGATTGCTTTGCCAGGCCATTCAGCCTGCGGTACGCCGTGTGCCTCAGTGATAATCAGGCAGGGGTTCAGCTTTGAAGACACTGCTGCGGACAGTTATTTCCTTGTTGATCGTGCTGTGGCTCGGTGCGGTGATGTTCTTTCCAGCGGTAGCAGCTATCGCGTTCAGCGTGCTGCCGAGCAAGCCGGATGCTGGCCTTGTCGTACGCAATTGCCTGTCAACGCTGCACGACGAAGGGCTGGTCGCCGGCACGTTGCTTTTGCTGCTACTACTGGTTGCTGCCCGCACCCGGGCTTATGGTCGCAGGGTGATCGGCCCGGTGTTGTGCACGGCGGCGATGCTGCTGCTGACCCTCTTCTCCGAGCGCAGCATCATGCCCCGCATGGAAAGCGATCGGCTGGCCGTGGGCGGCGATATCGACAAGGCGCCAGTGACCGATCCACACCGGGTGGAGTTCAACCGGCTGCATGCGGCAAGCGAGGAGTTAGAGGCAGGCGTGCTGGTTGCAGGGCTGGCGATGGCGGTGCTCCTGGCGCGGCCGCCGCGCGCCCGGAAAATCCTGGCGGTGCCGGCCGCATACGCGACCAGGCACGGCTGACACGTTCCGCCTAGGCCTTGGTGGTCCAGTTGTAGGTGACGCGGGTCAGCTTTTCCGACACGCTCCATAGCCGGGCACCGGTGGCTGGGTCTGCTGCCTGCGGAGCCACCTTGGCTGCTGCTGGCGCACCCTTAAACTCCTGGAACCCGCTGGGCCCATAGTAGCCGCCCGGTTCCACCCTGGGCGCTGTGGCGGCATACAACTGCGGCAACGCCCCCGCTGCATCGCTTTGCCCGAGGATGCGAAAGGCCCAGGTAGTAACAAACTTTGCCGGCCCTTCGAGTTCCCGCCCGATGCCTGTGGTGGACAAGCCAGGGTGGGCAGCCACGCTGACCAGCTTGGCACCATGCTCCGTGCTCTGCCGCTGCAGTTCCCGGGCATAGATGAGCATCGCGAGCTTGGTTTGCTGGTAGCTCTTCCACGGGGTATAGCCCTGTTCCAGCTGCAGATCGTCGAAATGCATCTGGCCACGCTTGTGCGCGTTGCTCGAGAGGCTTACCACGCGGGGTGCACCGGATTTCAGCAGTACAGGCAACAGCAGGCCGGTCAGCGCGAAATGCCCGAGGTAATTGGTGGCGAGCTGCATTTCAAAGCCGTCGGTGCTGACTTCGTGTAGCGGCAGCGCCATGATTCCGGCATTGTTGACCAGGATGTCGAGCCCTTCGCCGGCCTGCAGCACGGATTCCGCAAAGCTGTGCACCGACGCCAGCGAGGACAGGTCCAGCTTCGCGACAAACACCTGAGCCGATGGTTGCTCGGCCTTGATCTTCTGCGCCGCGGCGTTGCCCCGTTCGAGCGATCGGCACGCCATGACGACCTGTGCGCCGGCACGCGCCAGTTCGCGGGCGGTCTGGAAGCCCAGTCCGATATTCGCCCCTGTCACAATCGCGCGCCTGCCGAGTTGACTCGGTATCTGTTTCACTGTCCACTGATCTGCCATCGGTCACTTGCTCCTTCATCTCGTCGCATCGTACCCTGCATACGCCACCATGCTGCAGTGGCATAGTACGCCGCGTCAGCGCTGTGCTTCTTTCCACAGCCTGTACAAGCCCCATGCCGCCAGCGTGCAACAGTCTCGGACCCGGCCAGCTCGGATCATCTGCTCAAAGTCTGCGACAGATACAGCGTGCAACGTCAGGTCTGTTTCCTCGGCATCGAAGTCCGTCGCACCCGGCCGCAAACCGGTTGCCAGAAACGCATGCTGCTGCTGGTTGCAAAAGCCGTAAGCAACCCACATGGGTCCTAGATAGGTGATCGTTTCGGCACTGAACCCTGTTTCCTCGCGAAGCTCGCCTGCTGCCAGTTCCTGGATGTCGACATCCGGGTCTTCCCAGCCTCCCTGCGGAAACTCGAGACACAGCTCGCCAACCGTGTAGCGGAACTGCTGCACCAGGTACAGCGTGTCTCCGGCCAAGGGAATGATCACGGCGCAGGGATGCTTCTCGACCACGCCGTAGATACCGCGCGTCCCGTCCGAGCGCTCGATCTCATCCTCGCGCACCCGCATCCACGCGTTGCGGTATACCTCACGGCTCGCAAGTGTCCGGATGCTCATCCGCTTCAGTGTACCTGCGCCACCCTGCGTTACAGTAGTATCCGGATCGTGAACGGAGCACAGACGGTGGCGGAACAGTTGTTCTTTCTCGGCATGGATATAGGCACAGGCGGCACCCGCGTGGTGCTGATCGATGGCGCAGGCGGCATCGTCGCGTCGGCTGCCAGTGAGCATGCGGCATTCCGGGCAGAGCAGCCGGGCTGGGCCGAGCAGGACCCCGAGGATTGGTGGCGAGCAGCCCAGGAAGCCATCCATGACACGCTCGCGCAGGCACCGGACGGTGCCGCGGCAAAGGTCGGCGGCATCGGCCTGACCGGGCAGATGCACGGCGCGGTGATGCTCGACAAGGATGGCGCCGTGCTGCGCCCCTCGCTCATCTGGTGCGACCAGCGTACCGGTCCGCAGTGCGACTGGCTCCACCAGGAGATAGGCCGCGACCGGCTGATCGACCTGGTAGCCAACCCCGCACTGCCCAATTTCACGCTGACAAAGCTGCTTTGGGTCCGCGAGCACCAGCCTGAGATTTACGCGCGCATCGCTCACATCCTGTGCCCAAAGGACTATGTGCGCCTGCGCCTGACAGGTACCTACGCGATGGATGTGCAGGAAGCCTCGGGCACGCTGCTGCTGGACGTGGCGCACCGTCGCTGGTCAAGCGAAGTAGCGCGCGCGGCCGGTGTGAAGGAGGAGTGGCTGCCGCAGTTGTTTGAGTCGCCGGAGGTTTGCGCGTCGATCTCGGGCGAAGCCGCCGGGCTTACAGGTCTTACCGCTGGCACGCCGGTGGTGGCCGGGGCCGGCGATCAGGGCGCCGGCGCTGTGGGCATGGGCATTCTCGAGCCCGGCTCCGTTTCCGTCACCATCGGCACCTCGGGCGTTGTTTTTGCGGCCACCGCTGAACCCTCGCTTGACAAAGGAGGCCGCCTCCATACCTTCTGTCACGCGGTGCCTGGCCGCTGGCATGTCATGGGCGTCACCCAGGCCGCGGGTCTTAGCATGCGGTGGCTGCGCGATCTGCTGCTGCCCGGCGGCAGCTACGACACCCTGACAGCGGAGGCGGCTGGTCTCACGGCTGGCAGCGACGGGCTGCTGTACACGCCGTACCTGCTGGGGGAACGTGCGCCACACCTGGACTCCAGCGCGCGCGCCGCCTTTGTCGGCCTGACCGCCGGGCACACACGCGGGCACCTGACGCGCGCCGTCATGGAGGGCGTCGCCTACTCGCTCCGCGATACCTTTACTATCTTTGCCGAGATGGGCGTGCCGGTGAAAGGCATCCGGCTGGGTGGCGGCGGTGCACGGTCGGCCCTGTGGCGCACAATCCAGGCCGGCGTCTACGGGCACACCTGCGATGTACTGGTAGCAGAAGAGGGTGGAGCCTTTGGCGCGGCACTGCTGGCCGGGGTGGGCGGGGGTGGCTGGCCCGATGTCGAAGCAGCCTGCGCCAGTGGCATCCAGGTCGCGCAGCAGATCGTGCCGGATGCGGCAGCGGCGACGCGCTATACGCAGGGCTACCAAGGTTTCCGCGAGGTTTACCCTGCCCTGAAAGCTATTCGCGGGTAAGTTGGTGCGTTAAGCGGGCAACATAAAAGGGCGGTGACGGCTGCGGGGAAGGCGAGTTATCGACGTGACAAACCGGGTCCTCCTGAGTGGTAAGAAGCCGGGTCACCCTGAGCGATAAAGCCGGGTCATCCTGAGCGAAGCCGAAGGATCTGCTCTTGCGGTAAAGCCCGACTTTCACCGTATGTCTTCAGAATGCCGAAACCGAAAACTCGACAATGCAGCTGCTTGCACCGGCAGATGTTACGGACCATTTCGATTCGATTGGAAGAACCGGTCCTCCTGAGCGATAAGAAGAACGGGGTCATCCTGAGCGGGTCAGAAAAATTGGGTCATCCGGAGCGATCAGAAAATAGGGTCATCCGGAGCAATAGAAAAAACGGGTCATCCTGAGCGAAGCCGAAGGACCTGCGGTTGCTTGAGGGTT
>CAXTEW010000198.1:0-5452 GCA_964243175.1 uncultured Acidobacteriaceae bacterium | reverse complement strand
TGGGCCGAAACTGCTGCTGGTGCAGGAAAACACTGCCTTTCGTACCTCGTCGCCTGACGCAGCGGAACAGCTGGCCGTCCGCCAGTCCTTTCCTGATTCGGTGCTGGCCGGCTTCAAGGTCGATAGCGAGTCGGACGGCTTCGTGGTCGTCGACGCCACCGATTACTTCCTGCGCGATGTACACGGCGTGGCAGAAACGCTAGCTGGCGCGAAACAGGGCACCTACCACGTGGATCTGAACCGCTCGACGATTGCTCCAGAGGCAACCAAGGCGTTCCCGGCAAACACCGAAGTAGAGGCGGAGCTGACGTTGGTGAGCGAGGACCCGGGCAAGGCTCGCCTGCTGGCGGACGTCGCGCCGGATGTGCACGCCATCACGGTGCATGAGCGGCAAAGCTTTTACAAGCTGCCGGAGCCGGGCTTCGTTCCCCGGCGCTACTCGCCGCGCTCCGGCTATTTCGAACACGAGTACCGGGAGATGAATACGCCGCTGGGCGTCGATGTCAACCAGCAATTCATCACCCGGCACCGGCTGCAGAAGAAGGATCCTTCCTGCAGGACAAGCTGTGAGGCCGTGACCCCGATCCACTACTACGTGGACCGCGGCGCGCCCGAGCCGCTACGTTCGGCGCTGATTGAAGGCTGCCGCTGGTGGGACCAGGCCTTCCAGGCAGCCGGCTGGGCAAAGGGAACCTTCCTCGTCGACGAGCTGCCGGCCGATGCGGACCCCATGGACGCCCGCTATAACATCATCCAGTGGGTCCACCGGTACAACCGTGGGTGGAGCTACGGCTCCGAGGTTGCGGACCCGCGCACGGGGGAGATACTGAAGGGCAATGTCACGCTTGGCAGTCTGCGTGGGCGCCAGGATTACCTCATCGCCGAAGCGCTCCTGGCCCCATATAAGGATGGCAAGGTGCCCGATGCGCAGCACGACCGAGCGCTGGCCATGGTACTTGCGCGTATCCGGCAGCTGGCGGCGCATGAAACCGGGCACACGCTGGGACTTTCCCATAACTACGCTGCCAGCACCATGCCGCATCCGGCTGACCAGACTATGAGCGTCATGGAATACCCGCATCCCTGGATCACGCTTGGCGTGGATGGCTTGCCTGATCTGCGCCACGCCTACCCGGTCAACATAGGCGTCTGGGATAAGGTCGCGATCGACTACGGCTACCGGGAGTTTGACCGCGACGGCAAGTCGATCGAAGACGATGCGGCGCTCGACGCGATCCTGCACACAGCCGAAGCCGCAGGAGTGCGTTACCTGACCGACCAGGATGCGCGGCCGACCGGCTCAGCCAGCCCGATTGCGCACCTGTGGGATAACGGCACAGATGATGCGGACGAGTTGAACCGGATCCTCCAGGTACGCGCCGCGGCGTTGAAGCGGTTTGGCGAGGACACGATCCGGCCCGGCACGCCCGACGCGCAGATGGAGGACACACTCGTCCCGCTGTACCTCCTCTACCGGTACCAGGCCGAAGCCGCGACCAAGAGTATTGCAGGGCTGGATTATCGCTACACAGTGCGCGGCGATGGACAGGCCGGCCCGAGAATCGTGGCGGCGGAGGAACAGAGGAAGGCGCTGGCGGCAGTCACACGAACGCTTTCCCCCGAGGTGTTGACTCTCCCGGAGACCCTGCTGCAGCAGTTGCCGCCACGCACCCCCGGCTTGCCACGTACCGCAGAAACCTTTCCGTCTGCCACCTCTGTCACCTTTGATCCGGTCGCGACTGCGGAAGGCGCGGCCGACCTGACCCTGCGCGTGCTGTTTGATCCCGCCCGCGCCAACAGGCTGGTCGAGTACCATGCGCGGGTTGCCGAGGAGCCCACTCTGGGCGAGGTCATTGACGCGGCATTTGGAGCTGCGCATGCCGGGGCTACCCCCGGCTCACTGTCTGGATTGGTCGGCAAGGCAGTGGAGGCCCGCATCGTTGAAGCGCTCCTCCGGCTTGCCAGCAGTGCAGAAACCTCGTTTGCCGCCCGGGCAATCGTGAGTGACGCACTCCGCAGCTACTCGCAGCGGCAGGGCGGCGATGCCCTGGACCTGCAGCTGAAGCAACGCATCGAGGAGTGGGAGCGGGAGCCGGAAAAGCTTGTCGCTGCGCCCGGGATTGATGTGCCGCCAGGCATGCCCATCGGAGATGACGAGTCTTTCTGAACAGAGGGATGCTGATTCGTCGCTGCTACCCCGGGCAGACACTCGCTTTGCCGGATCTGTTTACAGCATTTCTTTGCACCCGCAGGACTGTCCGGGGCTCGCGCACGATCGAGAGTATCCGCAGCGTCAGCCGAACGCTTTCATGGGAGGAGTCTCCGCTGCAGGCTCTGGCGGTGACCGATCTGGAGGGCGGAGTCGCTGATCTGTTTCGCGAGGGGCGGCGGGCAATCCCGCCCGGTCTGAAGAGCACGTCTCCCCTGGAGCATCATTCAGCCAGACTTCAATCCCCGCGGCGCTGACAGACGCTAGTGCCTCGGCGAGCCCGGATCCGCTACTGGAGTCGGCGACCTCCAGCCTGAGAAGACCCGGCGGCAAGCGCGTTCCCGCCAGCGCCGGGACAACGGCTTCCAGCAGTGTCGATCCGGCTGGGAGTTTCAGGGTCAGCTGCATGCGGCCCGGAAGACCCTCGAAGTGAACGCGGTTCCATTCGTGAACCTGCAGGCAGGCGGCACGCAGCACCAGGACGCCCTCCAGACTTTGGGCGTCGGGGTGGCTGGCTTCGAGCGAGCATCCGACCGGCACAGCCTCGCTTTCCCGAGGGGGTTGGGCCAGGGGAACGTCCGCCTCGGCGGCGCACCCGGGTGCGTGCATCCCGGCAGCAGCCATCACCGGGCCGGCATGCCCATGGAGAGACCTGGGAGGCAGCATGGATGATGCATGCAGAATCGCTCCCGACATGGCATCCGCGAAGCCTGACTTACCCTGCAGCACACCGCTCTTGGCAGCGGCATCTGTCCTGGGACTTGTGAAGGCCTGGGCCTGGTTTTTGCCGTTCTTCTTCGCTGCGTACATGGCGCAGTCGGCGTCGCGTAGAAGGTCATCGCCGAGCATGCCAGGCTGCGCCATCACCATGCCGACGCTGGCGGTCACGTAGATCACCTTGCCTTCCAGGTGAAGAGGCTTACGTAGCTCGCGGACCAGCGTGTCGGCCAGGTCGCTGGCAGTGTGGGATTCCGGACAGTCGGCCATAACGATAAATTCGTCGCCGCCCAGACGCACCACGAAGTCTTCCTTCCTCAGTGAGCTGCGGAGAAGTCGCGCCACTTCGACAAGAAGCAGGTCCCCAAACGCGTGACCGAGGCTGTCGTTGATGGATTTGAAATGATCCAGATCGATGAAGAACAGCGTGAGAGTGGTTGCGGAATGTGGCGAATCTTCAAGGCGCAGGGTGAGCTCGCGCCGCAGATAGGTTCGATTGGCTAGCCCGGTCAGGGAATCGTGGAGAACAGAGTGCTGAAGCTTGTCATGGGCGGCATGCAGCTGGGCCTCCTGGGCGATGATTCTCACGGTAAACAGAAGGAAGGCGGCGGACAGCGGAAATAAGCCAAGGAAGTGCCGGTGTGATGCCAAGAGGCCGGCGGCAGACACGGACATGATCCCAAGTCCTAACGCGCTCAAGCCGTGTAGATGGCGGGGCAGCCATACCGTTGTTCCGCGCTCGCTCCGCAGCGGGGGAACTTGCCCCGGGGAGGTGACCAGCACGCCAAGACAAAACAGCAGGAAAGGCAGCGACCAGCAAAGATCCACCCAGTTCCCGGTTGTCACGCCGAGTTCCTGAAAGTGAGATCCGATTGTGGTGAGTCCGCCATAGAGGACAAGAAAGCCCGTGACGTTCCGGAAGAAGATCCGCTCCGGGCCAGGCGGCGTGCTGGAGTAGCGCAAGGCGCAGGCAAGCAGAAGGGCTACGCTTTGCACGTTGAAGGCGGCCGCGACGGCGAAAGCAGGTGGATGCGAAAACACGAGCAGGAACAGTACCAGGAAGAAGTTGCACGCCTGGGCATGGTCCAGCCGGTTGACCCACTCCCACTTGGCTCGTGTCTTCCGACTAAGCGTCACCAGCAGCATGGGAAAGGCAAACAGGAGCCACAATGCGTCTGCGCTGGATGGAAAAGCGGGCGCATGTCCCAGACGAAGCAGAGCGACCAGGAAGACGAGCTGAGCAAGGGTCCAGATGCCGAACGCCGCGGCAAGCCTGAGCCAGGCGCCGCGGAGGTACGAGTCGGACGAAGTGTGTGCCCCTCGCAGACAGACCACCAACGTAATTCCAGGGCAAGCGAGCTGAATGATATTGGATAAGAGTCGGGGGTCCTGGATGAGACCCAGCACTGCGACATGGGCAGCGGCGGAAAGGCCAACCGCACACAGCAATAGCAGGGAACCCGGATTGTTGATTCGACCAAGCATGACGGATTGCCCCGTCTTGCTTATCGGCTATCGACCCCTATCTCTTCAACTGAATGCGTGCGAGGTGCCAATCGAAAGTCATCTCAGCACGAGCGATGCAGCAGGGAGGCTCGCGCTTCTGAGAGACGCTGCGCAACATACCCCGAAGTAACGCCAGGGTCTCGGAAAATGCTGCTGCTTCGTTTCCGTAGGCTCCGGCAGATGGAGAAGCCGGCGGTTGAGACCCACTGTACGCCTTCCGCAAGCTCCTGGCTTCTCTGTCCTGCAAGCCAGGAGCTACCATACATCCGCGGGCGTTCCGGTTGCCGAGCTACTGCACGTCGCCGGCTTCCAGGTGGGACTCAAGAAAGTACAACTGCTCTTCTGCCTCCACGATCAGTGCATTCAGGAAGTCGACAGTCGCTGGCTCGCCTATCTCATCTATCTTTTCGGAGGCCTCGCGCAAGGCATCGCAGTAGTGGCCCAGGGCGCCGGAGAGTGCCCTCACATGGTCCATGCCGGCGATTGTTTCGACCGGATACTCGGAGATCCGGGACATGCACACTGATTGGCGAATCGTGCCGTTGGCGACGCCGCCCAGTTGCGTAATACGCTCTGCGATGGGATCGATCTGCTTCCGGATCACCCGCGCGACGCTGTCGAAGACAAGATGCAGCTGGTAGAAGTTGTCACCCTTCACATTCCAATGCGCGAACTTTGCCTGGGATTGCAGGTCGGTCGCCTCGGCAAGCCGCTCCTGCAACACCATTGCAGTGTTCCTCTTTACCTCGTCTGAGAGGGCAACACGGTTTGGATACATGCGATCGACGATGGTTGTGGACGGGCCGGGGACGCCGGTGTTTTTCTGCTTTTTCGGAGTAGCTGCCATTTCTCTTGCCTCTCATGCTGCTGTGTTCGCCGGTCCATGCCGGGAATAGTATTTTGCTGCAGTTCGCTTCCTTGGATGCGGATCGCGGCGGGACCAGGAGAGATGCCATGTTCAGGCGAGGGGGTCTTGCCTGCGGAACCCGTCCGGAGGCAGACCAGACTGCTTTCGCGGTG
>CAXTEW010000197.1:0-5501 GCA_964243175.1 uncultured Acidobacteriaceae bacterium | reverse complement strand
GTCTACCCGCCGTTCACCCTGGCTTTGCTCGTACCACTTAGCGTCTTCCCGATGGTCACGGCTGTGTACCTGTGGACCCTTCTTAGTGCGATCGCGCTGGCCTGTGGCATTGCTTCGTTAGCCAGGGTAGCAGGAGAGGTTTTCAAAGTACGACGATGCTGGCGGCTGCTGCTTGTTAGTTTGGCTGCCACCTCTCCAATGGTGAGCTTCGCCCTGGAGGTGTCAAACGTCTCCATGGTGGTGTTTTGCCTGTGTACCCTGGCTATCACCGCGCCGAAGAGCAGCAACCCATGGCTACGAGCGTGCGGATTGGCGATCGCTCTCCTGCTAAAACCTCATCTCGCGTTGTGGATAGTGCTCGCTTTACTGTTGACACGAGAACCGGGCGCCCGACAACTAGCCCTGAAAAGCGTTGCCCTTGGCGGTTTCTCTGCCTTCCTCATCATGGCCTGGCTCTTTATCCATCCAGGAACGGGAGGTCAACTCCACAGTTACATGGCGGTGTTGCATGGCGAGATATCGGGTGGCTCGATGGATATTGCCAGTCGGGACGTGATGCGACCGGCGGCGCAGATCACCTCCCTTTCTTCGCTCGTAGGCTACTGGTCCGGTGGACAGCTGGCTACCAATCTACTCGTCGACATAGTTCTTTCCCTTTTCGCAATGATCCTGCTCGCTGCCTCGCGAACCGCGAGATATCTCACTCCTGAAGGACGCTATGTCATTTTTGGTGCGTGGGTAGCGTTGGGATTGGTTGCTACCTATCATCGGGCACATGACGGCATCCTGCTTTTCGTACTCCTGCCCTGGCTTGTTGCACGCATTCAACATTCAAGGCGAGACGGTGTTGCCTGGCTACTCCTTCTCCTCACAACCTCCTCCTGCGTTCAGTTCTCACCAGAGGCGTACACCTCGCTTTCTCATCTGCCTGGTCTACTTGCACTGGTCCGACTGGTCATCTATCGCCAGGCAGCGCTTGGTGCCATTCTGCTGGCTGGGCTTCTCATGGCAATCACCTTGCGAAGCACGTGGACTCCACGGAGATGGACCGAATCTTTACCATAGATTCCGGGGCGCCACACTCAGCGGCGGAAAGTTCTACCTACATACGCGCATTGAAATCAAGCTTGTTGAGTTCCGGATCACCAGCGAGCATCAGTTGCCCAAAGGAACTCTCGGAGAGCTGGGTTTGCCATCTGCTGCCGCTTTTTGACCGGACTCGTGTGGGCGTAGCCTCGGGCATGGGCCGGGGCGTAACTCGGGATCTGCGGCGGTCGCGCCCGGGTCAGGCACCGGCTCGGCCCTGGCGCTGCGCATCCATGGGCAGCCGATCGCACGCCGCACCAAAAGTTTCTTTCCCTGCCCCGCTTTCCCTCTTCAGCTGCACCCTGCGCGCATCTACCAGTGCGAATGCAGAACAAAGCTAATCCGCCAGAGCGCAGCCGCCGGCGGGGCGCGCCCCCAGCTGGCAGCATTTTTACCCGCGAGCCCCTGCTGCTGCTCGGGCTTCTGCTTGCCGGCTTCTACTTCGGCCGCCCGCTTCTGATTCCCCTGGCCCTGGCGCTCACGCTTAACTTTCTCCTGACCCCACTCGTCACGCGGCTGGAGCATCTCCGCTTTGGCCGCACACCGGCTACCCTGGTGGTGATCGCAGCGGCAACCGCGCTGCTTGGCGGCATCGTCTGGCTGGTCGCGGGTCAACTGCTTACCGTCGTCAATGATCTGCCCAGCCACGCACCCAATATCCGGGCCAAGCTCGCCAAGACACATGTCCCGGCAGACAGTTCCCTGGGCCAGGCGGTGGTCAGCATGGAAGGGCTCTCGCGGGAGTTCTCCAGCGACCCGGAACAGCAGAGCGAGCAGCATCGCTCGCTCGCCAGCACCGCTGCCGCGCGGGCCCGCAGTGCCGCGGGTCGTGATGCGGCCCGCAAGGCGGCAACCAGCGGCCAGCCCACTGACCCGGCCGAGCCTACCTCCGTAATCGTCGTGCAGGCGCCTGCATCCGAGCTGGCCTACCTTCGCCAGCTTTCGCGGCCCGTGCTCGGCCCCCTTGGCACGGCTGGCATGGTCCTGGTCTTCACCGTGTACATGCTCATCAAGCGTGAAGACCTGAGGAACCGGTTGCTGCTTCTCGCCGGCATGGGCCGCCTCAACCTTGTGTCGCATGCGCTCGATGACGCGGCGGCCCGTATCTCGCGTTACCTCATCGCGAACGTTGCGGTAAACACCGGCTTCGGCATTGTGTTTGCAGGCGGGCTCTACGCGATCGGCGTGCCCTACGCTACCCTGTGGGGCGCGCTGCTGGCGCTGCTGCGCACGGTGCCTTACATCGGTCCGCTCGTCGGGGGTGGCCTGCCCACGGTCTTCGCGCTGGTCTACTTCGCCTCCTGGTGGCAGGCGGGCTGCACCATGGCGCTCATCCTTCTACTTGAAATCCTGGTTTCGAACTTCCTGGAACCCTGGCTCTACGGCTCCCACACGGGCATCTCCGAGCTGGCGCTACTGTCCATGGCCATCGTATGGACGCTGCTCTGGGGCTGGCCCGGCCTGGCGCTGTCAACACCTCTCACCGTGTGCCTGATTGTGATAGGCCGCACCATGCCCCAGATGTCCTTTCTGCACATCCTGCTGGGCGATGATGCCGAGCTTGCGCCGGAGGCACGCTTTTATGAGCGGATGCTGGCGCTGGACCATGCCGAGGCCCACAGCGTTGCCGAGCGTTTCCTCGAGCAGCGCAGCACCGACCAGCGTTCCGGGGAACAGCGGGGCGTCGAGGCCAAGGAGTCTGTGCCGCGGACGCCGATCGATCTCTATGACGCGGTATTGCTCCCGGCGCTGTCACTTGCGGAAAGCGACCGCCACAAGGGTGCGCTGGAAGAAGAACGCGCTTCCTTCTTCATGCAAAGCGCGGCCGAGCTGGTCTCGGAACTAACAACCTTTACCGTGAAAGTGCCCGGCGGATCGGCTCTCCCCCTCGCCGGTTCGGCTGATGAAGCACTGGCGCATGCTCTTGCGGCCCGGGTCTGCTGCCCGGTGGTCTGTGTTCCTGCCAGTGACCAGGCAGATGAGCTAGCGGCAACCATGCTGGCGCAGGTCCTGGAAGCCGCCGGCCACAAGACGCTCCTGTTGCCCCCGTCCGCGCTCACGCCTGAGCTACTCGCCGGTTTCGCGGCTGAGCCCCACATGTACCTGTGTATCTCGGCGCTGCCGCCCTTTGCTTTTGCCAGTGCCCGCACCCTGTACCAGCGTCTGCGCACCGCACTGCCCAGCAATCCCATCCTGATCGGCCTGTGGCAGAGCCAGGTCTCACCCGACCTGCTGCGCAACCGCTTCGGGATCGTGGAGCCAGGAGACAACATCGTGATCACGCTGGCTCAAGCAATGGCCATGATTCGTGGGCAGGAGCGTGCTACGCCGCTTGCCGATATATACGCGCGCAGTGCCCAGCAGCCTATGCTTTCCAGCCGGTAAGCCTGCCCGCCCCAGGCCCGCCCACGGCTTGGGTACGTAGGAATCGTGCAGCATGGCCGCGCCATCCCATACCTATTCTCCTGCTTTCTTATGCAAGTCCCTTTGAAAGGCTGATCAATCCCGATGGACTCCCCTGAAGCTGTGGTGCAGCGCAATATCGACGCCTACAACGCCCACGATGTAGCAGCCTACGTGGCGACATTTACCCCCGCCGCGACCTTCGCCCAGTTAGGCGGCCGCACGCTGCTTGATAGTCGAGAAGCGATGCAGGGTTTCTACACCCAGTTCTTTGCGGCACGCCCCACGGTGCAATGCACGGTCAAGCAGCGTGCTGTTCTCGGTCCCTTCGTGGTCGACCTCCAGCAGATCTCCGATGCCGACCAGCCCGGCATGCAACCACTGGAAGCGATGGTGATTTCAGAGGTACGCGAGGGGCGGATCACCAAGGTCTGGTACTCGCCCCTGTCAGCCAACCCGCATGGTGGTCCGCCGGCTCACTAGCGGCTGCGGTGGCGTGGTCACAATGCACGTTTTCTGAGGGCCGGGCGCCTCTATGTCGACGGACGCCCTGCCCCCGGATCGCTTACTGCAGCAACACCGGCGCGGCTCCCACGCTTACCCTCCCGCTGCTGTCGACCGCTGTCACAACCCCGTGAAGGTCAGTCGCTGTCGAGGCTCCAAGACTGCTGCTGCTGCTCACCATGCCCGCAGGTGACCACAGGATCCACTCTGCCTTCGCTGCGCGTGTGATCTGGCAGGTCCAGACGCCACCAGCGGTCGAGGCACAGCCGTTCATGCTTGCGCCCGCGAGCCAGCTTTCCACCATGGCATAGGCTCCCGCTGCTTCCGTAGCGGCGCCCTGCGGATCGCTGAGCGTCAGCGTACCGGGTCCCGCTTCATCCCATGCGTACCACTGGACGCGCTGCACGCCGAAGCCGGCGTTGATCAGCAGCGCCCGCGCGACATAGCTAGCCTGTACATCAGGGGCGATGCCGCCCTGAGGCAGAGCCCAGGACGCCTGCTCGTTCCCCACCGGCTTTCCGGCCGCGGTAGTGCCGCTCATGGCTTCGCGAAGCTGGCGCAGCATGGTTACGGCTGCTTCCGGAGTGAAGGGGGCGTCTGCGTCCGCTGTGCTGCCCAGCGCTGTGCCGATTACGTCTACCGACGCCGCCCCGCCCGCTGCTAGGAATGCGGCCAGCCCGGTTGCGGACATGGCCGGGGAAACGACCAGCGCGGCCGGGTCGGCGGCACGCACGGCGGCTGCCGCGTGGGCGGCGAGTGCGGCCATGTTCTCACCCATCTCCACCGTGCTACCCGTCCAGTACGCAGCATTCTCGGGTGCGTTCCATACTTCGTAGGCCTGGATGCGTCCGCTGTAACGGGCGGCGATAGCGGCCACATAGGCGTCCCAGTCACCCAGGTCGGCGGGCATCACCGTAGCACCCGCGCCATAGCTCGACGTGGCGGCAGGATTGGACGATGCCCAGGACGGTGTCATGCCCAGCGTTAATGTGATGGCGGCGCCGGCCTGCTCAGCAGCCGCGACTTCGGCGTCGAGAGTCGTCCAGACAAATGTGCCGCGGGCTGGTTCCAGCTGCGCCCAGCTGACACCGGAATCCCACAGTCTTCGCGCGCCGACCTGGATGGTCGGCGGCTGCAGCGCCGGATTCTTGACGACCATACCGAAGAACCTGGCGGGAACGATGCCTGTTGCGAGCGCCGCCTGGTCTGCCTGGACGCTTGAAGCCAAGGGGCCGCTTGCGCTGATGGAGCATCCCAGCGATCCGGAAAGAGCCACGCCCAGCAACGCTGACAGGGCGACTTGGTGCAACCGATTGGGCGTCGTGAATGTGTGTGTCTGGGACATGGCATGTATCTCCTGGGAGCATCATGCCGTCTGCCGCGAGGCCGCAGGAGCGCAATCGCGCCTTCGCAAGAGCGGCTGTTCCAGAGCGAAACACTCCAGAATCGCGGCTGCCAAATCGGGAAAGCCCGGAGAATAATGCTGCAAATGTTAGGCTTCACCCAGG
>CAXTEW010000196.1:0-5563 GCA_964243175.1 uncultured Acidobacteriaceae bacterium | reverse complement strand
TGCGCCTGCTGGCAACAGATGAGCGTACCGAGGAGCTGGCACGCATGATTTCGGGTGCGACCGTGACGGAAACCAGCCGCAAGCATGCCGAGCAGATGCTGCTGTCCAGTCGCTGAAAGCGGTGCAGGTACAAAGGTGCCCGACCTAACCGAGGACCTAGATGACTTTCATAGCGTTGGTGGCTGCCCTGCTTTCGCTTCTTTGGCAGATCATTAGCTTCACCGTGACTCGTGTCGGAGATAAACAAAACAGGAACTTTGAGGCATACCACCGCTTGATTAAGGAGTTGGTCAAACCGGAAGATGGAGCAACCCACATTGACAGACAGATCGCCTGTCCTTTTGAGCTTCGACGCTTTACCGAGTACAGAGGCGTGTCTCTGAGGATTCTGCACGGCCTTACGTCTGACTGGAAGCACTTCTCGGGCAAGGGCGCGGACCGATTGTCTCGCGAGATGGAGCTTACGAAGCGTCACCTCGAAGCAGCTGTCCCATTTGCTTTCACATGGCCCTACCTCAAGTACGCCTCGAGCCGCTTTACTCGTTCTGTATCGACCCGAGAGAGCGCCTAGCCAGCGCGCCCGCACCCAGAACAGTGCAAAAACTTCCTCCTCCGGTTCGAGCGACGGTATACTAGTCGCTGTGACCGACACCGTTCAGATTCGTCTCAACAAGCCCCGCACTCCTGGCGCCCAGCGCATTCTTCTGCTCAAGCCGCGCGGATTCTGCGCCGGAGTTGTGCGCGCTATCGACATCGTCAACATCGCGATCGAGGCTTTTGGCGCGCCCATCTATGTGCGCAAGGAGATTGTGCATAACTCGTTCGTCGTCAACGAGCTCGCCGCGAAAGGTGCGATCTTTGTTGAAGATATTTCCGAGGTTCCGGAGGGTGCGCGCGTCATCTATTCGGCACACGGGGTTTCGCCGGCAGTACGCGAAGATTCCAAGCAGCGGCAACTGAAAGTGATCGATGCCACCTGCCCGCTGGTCACCAAGGTGCACGTGGAGGCGATCAAATTCGCCAAGCAGGGCTACTCGCTGGTGCTGATCGGCCACCGCGACCATGACGAGATCGAGGGAACTCTGGGTGAGGCGCCGGACGTGACCCAGATCGTCTCGACCGTGGAAGAGGTGCAGGCACTCGAGGTGCCGAACCCGGAACGCGTGGCGTACCTCACGCAGACCACGCTTTCACTCGACGAGGCCCGCGACATCATTCAGGCGCTGAAGGAGAAGTTTCCCGCGATCGCCGGGCCGCACTCGCAGGACATCTGCTACGCGACCGAGAATCGCCAGGTCGCGGTCAAGAATGTGGCTCACCAGGCGGACCTGGTGCTGGTTGTCGGTTCGACCAACTCTTCCAACTCGAACCGGCTGGTCGAGGTCTCGCAAAACCTGAGCACGGCCAGCTACCTGATTGACAAAGCCGAGGACATCCGTCCGGAGTGGCTGGAGGGTGTCGCCACGGTGGCCGTCACTGCGGGTGCCTCGGCGCCTGAAATCCTGGTGCAGGGTGTGGTCGAGTTCCTCAGCAGCCGCGGCTACGGCGACGCCGAAGAAGTGGAAGTAATGCCTGAGAATGTGCGTTTCGGGTTGCCGCCCGAGATCGCACAGGCTGCGGCCGCACAGCAAAGCGCCATCGTTACTGCCTGAGTTCCGGTCACAACTGCGGGAATCCACGCGCCTGCGAGAGCAATCAGATAAGAGCGCATGAGCACAATTCCGAGTAAGGAACAATTCGTCAGCAAGCCGCGCTTTGGCCGCCTGGATGTCGCGCTTGATCGCGTCCAGGCAGCCGTCGAGCGGGTGCGCGATCATCTCTTTGCCCAGCAGCATCCCGATGGCTACTGGTGTGGTGAGCTCGAAGCAGACTCCATGCTCGAGGCCGATTATATTTTTGGCCATATCCTGCTGGGAACCGGCGAGCCGGGCCGGCTGCAGCGGGCACTCACCGAAATGCTGCGCTACCAGAATGACGATGGCGGCTGGTCGATCTATCCCAGCGGCCCTTCCAACATCTCGCTCTCGGTCAAGTGCTATTTCGCCTGCAAGCTGATGGGCTGGACGCCGGACGAGCCGCGGCTGGTGCGTGCCCGCGAGTGGATCCTGGCCAACGGCGGCGTGGTCGAGTGCAATACCTTTACTAAGATCTACTTGTGCTTTATGGGGCAGTACGACTACGACGCGGTGCCAGCCGTGCCGCCAGAGATCGTGCTCTTCCCGAACTGGTTCTACTTCAACATCTACGAGATCAGCTCCTGGTCGCGCGCCATCCTGGTGCCGCTCTCGATCGCGTATGCCAAGAAGCCGTTCAAGAAGATCGCGCCCGAGCAGGGCATCGATGAGCTGTTTGTGGGTGGCCGCGAGAACGCCGACCTGCACCTGCGCTGGGACCGGAAGAAGCCGGTTTCGTGGCGCAATGTCTTCCTGACATTCGACCGCCTCACGCACTGGGCAGAGCGTGTACATATCCGCCCGCTCCGCAAGGTGGCGTTGAAGAAGGCGGAAAAGTGGATGCTCGCGCGGCTCGAGATGTCAGACGGCCTGGGCGCCATTTACCCCGCCATGCTGAACGCCATGATTGCGCTGCGCTGGCTCGGCTACTCGCTCGACGACCCGCAGATGATCCGGGCGCTGGATGAGTTTGAAAAGCTGGGTATCGACGAGCCGAATGGCACCGCCGCTTACCCGGAGCCGACCTTCCGTATGCAGCCCTGCATGTCGCCAGTTTGGGATACGGCGCAGGCAGTCTTCGTTCTCGGCGAGGCCGGCGTCGACCGGACCGACCCGCGCATGCTCAAGGCAGTGGACTGGATGCTGGCCAAGGAAGTGCGGCATAAGGGCGACTGGGCCGAGAAGGTACGCCATGTCGAACCAGGTGGCTGGTATTTTGAGTTCAATAATGAGTGGTACCCGGACGTCGATGACACGGCGCAGGTGCTGCTGGCGTTGAACAAGGTCGATAACCCGCGCGAGCGCTACCAGTACGACGTCGCCAGGCGAGCGCTTGACTGGGTCCTCGCAATGCAGTGTCGCAATGGCGGGTGGGCGTCTTTCGACAAAGACAACACCAAGATGATTTTCCAGTACATTCCCTTCGCCGATCACAACGCGATGCTGGATCCGCCGACTGTCGATATCACCGGGCGCGTTCTGGAAACGCTGTCTACCTATGGGTACACGCGCGCCGACAAGCGGGTCGAGCGGGCGATCCGCTTTATTTACAGCGAGCAGGAGTCGGATGGATCCTGGTTCGGGCGCTGGGGTGTCAATTACCTGTATGGCACCTTCCTGGTGTTGCGCGGCCTCGAGGCGGTCGGTGTATGGAATCACGAGCCTGAGATACAGCAGGCAGCCGAGTGGATCCGCATGGTGCAGAATGCGGATGGCGGCTGGGGCGAGAGCTGCCACAGCTATGACGAGCCGGACCAGCGGGGCGTCGGCCGAAGCACGCCATCACAGACCGCCTGGGCTATTCTTGGACTACTGGCAGCCGGGGACAATCGCTCGGACTCCGTCGCCAAAGGGGTGCGCTGGCTGCTGGAGCAGCAGTCTGCTGACGGGGGCTGGGACGAGTCGACGGGAGAGGCACAGCAGCAGCAGGCCATCTATACCGGTACCGGATTCCCGCGCGTGTTCTACCTGGCGTACCACCTGTACCGCGACTATTTCCCGCTACTGGCGCTGACCACGTACAAGCGCGCCCTCGAACGAGGGGACGAGTAGCACCCGCACCGGCGACGATTAGCAAAAGAGCTGCATGGCAAGCAGACGTAACAGCAGGAAAGGCAGACACACTATGGCGGTACCCGTATCGCAGGCCTGGACCGTGGCCACGTACATCCTGAAGCAGAAGCTCAGCGGGCGGAAACGCTTCCCACTGGTAACCATGCTGGAGCCGCTCTTCCGCTGCAACCTGGCGTGTGCTGGCTGCGGCAAGATCCAGTATCCGGCGCACATCCTGAAGCAGGAGCTAAGCCCGGAGGAATGCTTCCGCGCGGTCGAGGAAGCGGGGACGCCGATGGTGTCGATCCCTGGCGGCGAGCCGTTGCTCCATCCGCAGATCGCGGAGATTGTCGCCGGCTTGGTCGCGCGCAAGAAGTATGTCTACATGTGCACCAACGCGCTGTTGCTCAAAGAAAAGCTGCACCTGTTCAAGCCAAGCAAGTACCTGTCTTTCTCTGTGCACCTGGATGGGCAGCGCGAGCACCATGACTTCTCAGTCTGCCGCGAGGGTGGCTACGACATCGCGGTTGAGGGGATCAAGGCAGCGGTGGCCGGCGGCTTCCGCGTCACTACCAACACGACGCTGTTTGATGGAGCCGACGCAAACTCTGTTCGCGCGTTCTTCGATGAGTTGATGGACCTGGGCGTCGAGGGCATGATGGTTGCGCCCGGCTACACCTACGAGAAAGCACCGGACCAGAAGCACTTCCTCGGTCGCGCGCGTTCGCGCCGGCTCTTCCGGGCCATCCTGTCGAACCGGAAGCAGACCTGGAAATTCAATGCGTCGCCCATGTACATGGAGTTCCTGATGGGCAAGCGCGAGTTTACCTGTACTCCCTGGGGCATGCCGGCCTACTCGGTCTTCGGCTGGCAGAAGCCCTGCTACCTGCTGCAGGATGGCTATGCCGATACCTTCCAGGAGCTGATCGACACGACCGACTGGGCCAGCTACGGCACCGAGAGCGGCAACCCCAAGTGCGCTAACTGCATGGTGCACTCCGGCTACGAGGCATCGGGCGCCTACTACACCTTCTCCTCCTGGAAGGGCTTTGCCGCCACCGCGGTCGCAACCCTTTTCTCGAAGTATGAAGACCGCGGCGCGATCGACCTGCTCAATGAGCCCAGGAAGTCAGCGCACGGTCCACTGGTGCAGATTGGCGCCCCTGGCAGCAGTGTGCAGACCACCGTCCATGTCGCGCATTCCCGGGCGGAGCAGGAGACGATTGCCTGATGGGCAGTAAGGAATCAGAGAAGCCTGCAGCGGCTGCCACCCACTCGATCTACTCGCCAGGCTCGGTGGACTCAGAAGCACCACTGAAGCCGCACGATGTGACGAACTTTGGCACAGGCGTTGCCGCTGGTCCAACGACAGGGGCAGAAGAGATCAGCGGTAAGGGCATGGACGCGTTTGTCGACCCGGACCAGCTGGAAATAGCCGCAGGACGCGAACGCGAGCAGCTGGAAGGCTGGATTCCGGCGCTGGCCACAGACGAAGAAAAGCAACTCGCCTTCGAAAAAGCCTTCGACTACCGAGGCGACGTCACGCTCACCCTGCTCAATGGACGGGTGATTACCGGGTACGTTTTCGACCGGCGCGTCGGCAAGTCGCTGCACGACTCTGCTGTCCGCGTCATTCCTTCCACGGAGCGCACCAAGGAGACCATTTCCTATAGCGATATTGCCGCGCTGCAGTTCAGCGGCCGCGACACGGCGGCGGGCAAGAGTTTCGAAGCCTGGGTGAAGAAGTACAACGAGAAGAAAGCAGCGGGCGAAAAGAACATCGCCATTGCGCCCGAAAACCTGGAATAAGACCGCCTACTCGGCTGGAGGTCACTTCG
>CAXTEW010000195.1:0-5566 GCA_964243175.1 uncultured Acidobacteriaceae bacterium | reverse complement strand
CGCGGGCCTTCTTTTCCTTCATCTCGGTTTCGGTAGCAGCACCGACCTTGATGACCGCGACGCCGCCAACCAGCTTCGCAAGACGCTCCTGGAGCTTCTCACGATCGTAGTCAGACGAGGTCTTGTCGATCTGGTTGCGGATTTCCTTGACGCGACCTTCGATGGCAGAGGTCTCGCCCTTGCCCTCGACGATGGTCGTGTTGTCCTTGTCGATGGTGACGCGCTTGGCGCGGCCCAGGTCTTCGAGCTTCACATTCTCGAGCTTGATGCCGAGATCTTCCGTGATCGCGCGACCACCGGTCAGCTTTGCAATGTCCTCGAGCATGGCCTTGCGGCGATCACCGAAGCCCGGCGCCTTGACGGCAGCGACATTCAGCGTGCCACGCAGCTTGTTCACAACCAGGGTTGCGAGCGCTTCGCCGTCGACATCCTCGGCGATAATCAGCAGCGGCTTCGAGTTACGGGCAACCTGCTCGAGCAGCGGCAGGAGGTCCTTCATCGAGGAAATCTTCTTCTCGTGGATCAGGATGTATGGATCCTCGACAACGGCTTCCATGCGGTCCGGATCGGTCACGAAGTAGGGGCTCAGGTAGCCGCGATCGAACTGCATCCCTTCGACCACTTCCAGCTGGGTCTCGAGCGTCTTCGACTCTTCGACCGTGATCACGCCATCCTTGCCGACCTTCTTCATCGCCTCGGCAATGATGGTGCCGATGGTCGAATCAGAGTTGGCGGAAATGGTGCCGACCTGGGCGATCATCTCGCCGGTTACCGGCTTCGAGAAGGCCGACAGGGCGCCGCCCGTGACAACACCATGCTCGTCGCGCTTGCCGACGATGGCCTCAACAGCCTTGTCGATGCCGCGCTTCAGCGCCATCGGGTTCGCACCGGCTGCAACTGTCTTGACACCCTCGCGGTAGATGGCCTGGGCCAGAACCGTTGCGGTCGTGGTGCCGTCGCCGGCTACGTCCGAGGTCTTCGAGGCAACTTCGCGGACCATCTGCGCGCCCATGTTTTCGAGCGAGTTCGCGAGCTCGATTTCCTTGGCGACGGTGACGCCGTCCTTGGTAATCGTCGGCGAACCAAACTTCTTTTCAATCACAACGTTGCGACCCTTGGGGCCGAGCGTGACCTTGACCGCATCCGCGAGTGTGTTGACACCGCGCAGGATCGCCTGGCGTGAATCTTCTCCGTGCAGAATCTGCTTTGCCATAATGCTTTGTATCTCCTAGAACAATGTCGAAATCATTTTTGTAAACGTGTGGCTGCCTGTAACAGCGAGACTTGGTAAATCAGATACCTGGCGCGTTGCTCTGCGCCCTGGGGTCCAAAACTACTTCTTCAGAATGCCCAGTACTTCTTCCTCGCGCATGATGAGGAACTCTTCGCCGTCGATCTTGATCTCGGTGCCTGAGTACTTGCCGAACAGCACGCGGTCGCCTGCCTTGACATCGAGCGGGAACGTCTTACCCTCGTCATTCGACTTACCCTTGCCGACAGAGATGACCTCGCCTTCCTGGGGCTTTTCCTTGGCCGTGTCCGGGATGATGATGCCACCGCGGATCGACTCGCCTTCTTCTACGCGGCGCAGCAGGATCCGGTCATGCAGGGGGGTAAACGTGGTCGCGATCGTGGTAGATGCCATAGTGTCTTCTCTCCTTGAGAAACATGCTTCGCTTGAGACGAGCATGGTGGTTCAAGACTGCGGCCGTTCCACCTGGCAGCTCCCTCAGGGGCTTGCTAGCAGAGTCGGCCTTCGATTGCTAAGGTAGCGGGCGCGGGAGTGCGTTGTCAAGATAGAAATCAGGAATATGAGTAAGGGGGGCTCATATTACAGGAGCGCGACACAGGAAGACTCACCGCGACGCCGGCCAGCCTACTCCAGAACAGGAACGCCAACCTCGTACGCCTGGTCTCCGAGCGCGAACTCCACCGGAAAGTGAAGCCGGAAGATCGTTCCTGAGGGCTCGCGATCTCGCGTGCGCACCAGGATGCGCCCTTTGTGTTTGCTAATGATCTCGTGGGAGACCCAGAGCCCCAGGCCTGTACCGGTAATGCCTTTGGTCGAGAAGAAAGGCTCGTAGATCCGCTTGAGAGTCTGCGGGCTCATGCCGCTGCCTGTATCCACGACCAGCAGGGCAACGCCGTCTTCGCCGCCCGGGGCCATGCGGCGCCGCCTGGCACGGAGGAGCAGCGTCCGCCGGCCTGGCGCACCGATCATCGCATCGACCGCATTGCCGATCAGGTTAGCCAGCACCTGGCGGATCTCACCATCCATCGCCATAATGGGCGGCACGCTGTCAAAGTCACGAACGACTTCAATTTCATGATTGCGGATCCGGGCCTCGTACAGGGCCAGGACGGAGTCAAGAAGCTCAGGTATGTCGGTAGCCGCTGCACGGGTACTCTGCCGGTAGAAGCGCAGCGTCTGCGTAGTGATGTGGCTGACGCGATCTAGTTCCCCCTGCGCCATCCTGAGATAGGCGCGTGCGCTGGGATCGAGATCAGACTTCTCCAGCAGGTACATGCAGTTGGTAATCGCCTCCAGCGGGTTGTTGATCTCGTGGGCGATCGAGGCAGCCAGACGGCCCGCCGCGGCCAGCTTTTCTGTGCGCCGCAGCACCTCTTCACTTCGCTTTTGCTCGCTCAGGTCGACCAGAAAGACGGCTAGTTGCAGGTCCTCGTAGGCGACCTCCGGGTTCAGGATGGCCGCGCCTACCAGCACCGGGAGCACGGTTCCATCCTGGTGGTTGCACAGCATCTCCCAGGTGTCATCGCCATGGCTTTTCACCCTGCCGCGCAGGCCCGCGACGACGTGCGCCGCGGTGTGCGTCGCGGGGCCGACCGGGCCAAACTGCTCTACGGCAAAGACGCGGGCGATGCCGAGCGCCTCGTCTTCCAGGTCCTTCTGCGAGAACCCAAGAAAGCGTTTGATCCCACTGTTGCAGTAGGTCACGCGGCCAAGCATATCGGTGATCAGCAGCGCCAGCGGCGTCGCCTCCACCAGCCGGTGAAAGCGCTCTTCGCTGGAGCGCAGGGCGCGCTCGGTCGCCCGCTTGACCCTGCGACCGGCCGCCTCGGCCACTTCTCGCTCGATCGCCGGCACCAGGCGGGTCAGGTTTTCCTTGGATACATAATCGTGCGCGCCGGCCCGCATGGCTGCAACCGCGGTCGCTTCGCTGACGGCGCCCGACATCATGATGAAGGGAATGTCGAGACCGGTGCCCTTGAGCAGGTTCAATGCTTCCGGCGCCGAGAACAGCGGGAGATTGTAGTCCGCGAGGATACAGTCCCAGTTCTCCCCCAGCGCTGCCAGCATCTTTTCCGCGGTCTCGACCCGGTGAATCTCAGCGGCAAAGCCGGCGCGGCTCAGGTGCCGGCGCAGCAGCATGGCGTCATCCACGCTGTCCTCGACCAGAAGGACGCGCAGTGCGCGAGGCACCGACGCCTCCTCGCCGAAGCCGCCGCTTCCTACTGGAGGGCTGGAGGACATTCGTTCAGTACCAGCCAGTACATGCCAAGCTGCTGGGTGGCCTCGGCGAAGTCGGAAAAATTCACAGGCTTGCGTATGTAGCTGTTCACGCCAAGCTTGTAGGAGCGCACGATATCCGTTTCCTCGTCGGAAGAGGTAAGCACCACCACCGGCAGCATGCGCGTCTGGTCACTCTCGCGTATACGCCGCAGCACCTCCAGGCCGTCCACCTTCGGCAGCTTCAGGTCCAGCAGGACCACCTGTGGCTTGGCCGGCAAGGTGTGCTCGCCGTCGCCGAACAGCATGGCTATGGCTTCTTCCCCGTCGCGTGCGACACGGACGTCGTTGGCGATGTGCGACTTGCGCAGGGCGCGAATCGTGAGGAGTTCATGGTCGGGATCGTCTTCTACGAGGAGGATCAAGCGTGTACCTGGCATATATGTCTCAACCTAACGTAAACCAGAAGGTGGCCCCCCTGGCAACAGTACCCTCGGCACGTATGGTCCCGTGGTGCCGGCCGATGACCCGCGCGACAGTGGCCAGACCGATACCAGATCCCTGGAAATCCTTGTCGCCGTGCAGACGCTGGAAGGCAACAAAAAGTTTACCCACGTATTGCTGGTCAAAGCCCGCCCCGTTGTCACGCACGTAATAGGAGTGCTGCTCCGGCGACCAGCCAAAGCTTATCTGCGCAGCCTCTCGCTGCCCGGTGAACTTGGCGGCGTTGCCGAACATGTTCTCGAACACCACCCGGAGCAGGCGCGGATCGCCCGGCGCCCGAAGACCGGGCTCGATGTGGAACTCGATTTGCCGCTCCGGGAAGCTATGCCGGATTTCCTCTGCGACATTCTCGGCCAGCGAGGATAGATCCACCTGCTCACTGGAGAATTCGGCACGGGTGATGCGGGAAAGCTGCAGCAGGGCATCGATCAGCTGCCCCATACGCTGGACGCCTACCCGGATGCGCGCCAGGTAGTGCTTGCCGTCGCCCTCGAGCAGCGGCCCGTAATCCTCCTCCAGCGCAACCGAGAATCCATCCACGGTGCGAAGCGGGGCGCGGAGATCGTGCGATACCGAGTAGGAGAAGGCTTCGAGCTCGCGGTTGGTATTTTCAAGCTCGGCGGTCCGCTGCTGCACCCTCTCCTCGAGCACCGAGTTCAGTTCCAGGATTTCCGCGGCACTCTGCTCCGCGGCCCGCCGTGCGGCACGCTCCGCGTCGTAGGCAGCCGCGCGATCAAGCGCGATGGCAATCCGGGCGGCGGCGAGCGTCAGCAGTTCTTCCTCTTCGCGGGAGAAGTGGGAGCCGCGCATGCGACCCGCCACCAGCATGGCAATCACCTGTCCGTCGACGCTCATCGGCAGCACCAGCGCCGAGCCAAGGTCGGCGTGGATGGCCTCCATCGGGAGCCGTTGCAGCTCGTCGCCGGTCAGCCGGACAGGCTGCACGGTACGCGCGCACTCTGCCAGGGCGCCGTCCGGTCGGATCGTGCGGCGCTCCCCGCGCTCGATCGTGATGCCGTCGGCCGCTGCCAGTTCAATCTGGTGGCCGTCCCAGCGCCACAGCGCGAGAGCGTCGGTGTCGGCAGCGCCTCGCAGCCGGGCCAGCAAGCCCGGGGTTAACTCATCTGCCGTGAGGCCCCGGAACGCAACTTCGGTGATGGATTGCAGCTTCTCCAGGCGGGTTGTCGTCTGTGCCGCTCTTCGCCGCAGGCCACGCTCATAGTTGAGCGACCACAGCGAGAAAGCAACGAACAGGATATCGAGCAGACTGGCCAGCGCCACGGTGAGCCTGGCGACCGACCGGGCGTGCGCCGACTCGCTGAGGCGCCTGGCCAGCAGCAGGCGCTCCGCCTGTTGCGCCTGCTCCACCTGTTCCCGCAGCGCGTCCATCAGGTCCTCGCCGCGGCCGCTGCCACGCAGCGCGAGCTCCTGGGCCTTTTCCTGCGTCTGCCGCAGCAGCAGGACGTGCTGCAACAAGGCCAGCTTCTGGCGGCTGGTGTCGGCGATTTGCCTGATGTTCTCGACCTGCTGTGGATTGTCGGCCACCAGGTGGCTCAGCAGGTCGAGCTGTGCCGGCAGCTGCTGGCTGGCTAC
>CAXTEW010000194.1:0-5636 GCA_964243175.1 uncultured Acidobacteriaceae bacterium | reverse complement strand
GCGGCGGGGTGCTGCCGATCAGCTCGGCATGTTCTCCAATGCGAATCAAGGCACCGTCCGCGTTGAGCAGCTTCAGCAGGTCCTGGCTTGCGATCGCAGTTTGAATGGAGCCTGGTGCAGCCAGCCTGGTGGTGAGCGCCTCCAGAATCGCTGACTTCTTCGTACTTTCGGTATCCTCATCCGCCCGCGTAGCCGTGCCGATGAGGAGCGAGATATTTTGGCTGAGCAGGTCGCATACCGCTCGCACCTCGGGTGCGATCTTTCGGCTGGTGCGGTGGTGGCAGACGATCGTGCCCCATAGATTTCCAGCGTGGACGAGGGACAGGCCCAGCGACGCGCCTACGCCCATGTTCTGCATGTATTCCAAATGCACGGGAGAGAAGCTGCGCAACCCGCAGTAGGTCATGTCTAGCGGAGCGCTGCCCGCCAGCGAAGAGTGGCGAAGCACCGGGACGGGCGCATAGTTAACATCGACCAGGTTTCTGAGCCGCTGCAGCAGGTAGAGCTTCCTGGCCTGCACCGGTATATCCGAAGCCGGGTAGTGCAGGCCCATGAAGCCTTCCAAACTGTCATCTTTCGCTTCGGCGACGACTTCTCCATGCCCATCTGGATAGAACTGGTAGATGATGACACGGTCATAGCCAGTCAACCTGCGGATGATCGGAGGAATCGCGTCGCACAGATCGCCCAGCGTCCGCGGCACCCGCAGCTCGCGCATGGCTCTTACGAGGATGGAGGAGACCAGGTCCCAGCGGCGCTCCTCGGTCACCGGCTCCACTTCTATGTAGAGCAGCCCGTTGGCCCGGTGCGCCGAGACGTCGAATTGCTTTTCTCCGGAGATGGGAAAGCGGGAGACGAGGGTGCTGACGGAGCATTCCTGCTGATCCGCGAGCATGGTTTCAATGGCGGCGACTGCATTTCTCCCCAGCAGCTGCGAAAGAGTCTGTTCAAGGATGGTTTCAGGGGCGATACCGAGGATGGCTCGCGAGTTCCCGCTGACATAGAGGATGGGACTTTCGTCACCGTTATGCGCATCGCGGCGCGACGCAAGCAGCATGCCGTGGGGCTGGATCAGCGATGGAATGTGGATTGGTTCGAGGTCGCAGGTGGTCAGATCGACCGGTAGCTCAGGGGCAAGGAGACGCTCATTGCCGCTCAAGTCTGCATCCAGATTCCTATGGAGCCAAAGCACGCCTGCGCCCCCTGGACGACAGCTGTCCTGTTTTCAGGGAACCGCAGGCCATAGTGATCGAGCGCTTCCCGGAAGTGCTTCCAGCAGCGGCCAGTCTGCGCGCCGCGGCCGAAGAAAAAGCTGGTAGCACCCAGCAGCTGCGTACCCATCTGCTCGACGAGGCGAGGCAGGATGTATTGGCTGCCGAGCGTGGATCCCTCGAGAACATACAGTGCACCGAGGGCGTGCGCAAAGTCGGGAAGGAGCGGCAGGCTTCGATGCGGCGCGGTTTCAAGCTGAGCGGCTTCTACCCCGAGCGTGCGTAGATCTTCTGCCAGCTTGCCGGACTGGGTGCAGGCGGCGATGTCAATCCCCGCGGCTGGCCAGGCGTGGAAAGACGCGAGCATCGCTTCAAGCGGCTGATACAGACCGTAAAAACGGGACAGGCAGCGCACGTAGTCAGCCCGCTGCCTGATTGCCCCTGGGAGCCCGAGGATCTGCTCGACATGGAGGTGCAGGGTCGATGTTGCCTCGCGGAGCTGGCTCGAAAGAGGCTCTGCGAGCGAGATGCTTCTAAGGGGTTGTTGCTCAGCGTCAATCAGTACTGTCATAACCGCCTTCACGCTGGCCGAAGCGCGCCGGTTCCAGGGAGACTGGAGTAGCTGCGCCTACGGGGCTCTAACGTCAAGCTAGTCCACCGGGTGACCCAAAAGTAGGATATTCATGAGCCCACATTACCGCGGTCATTCGACAAGCGTTGGTGCATTGTGTAGCAGGTGGCCGCAACTTCAGGCTGACCTCTGGCCCGGTGGAGCCCGCCAGGAGCTGTTCAGGCTCGCATATTCGGCGGCCGGAGGAGGGAAGAACCGGCCAAGAGGCTGCCATAAGAGACAGAACAGGCATCTTCCCGCTGCAACGAGAGTGCCGGCGGATAACGGTGCTCCACGAGTGTCACTCCGGCCGCAGGGGAGCAGTGCGCATGAAATCTTTTGTCGGTACGGCCGGCTGGACAGTGCCGAAGCAGCACCTGGCGCTCTTCCCGGCGGGGGCCGAAGAAGCCGAGCTTTCGCACCTTGAGCGCTATGCCAGCCGGCTGCGCTGCGTTGAGGTTAACTCCAGCTTTCACCGGCCGCATCGGCGCGCCACCTGGCAGCGCTGGGCATCGACAACGCCGAAGGACTTTCGCTTTGCCGTGAAGGTGCCCAAGGCCGTGACTCATACGGCGAAGCTGGTGAACACTGGTGGCGCGCTGCTGGAGTTCTTCGACGCGGTGAGCGGACTCGGCGACAAACTGGGGCCCGTGCTCGTCCAGCTTCCGCCGAAGCTCCTCTTCGACGAAGGCGTTGCCCAGGAGTTCTTCAGCACTCTACGAGAGCTGCATCCCGGCCCGGTGGTCCTGGAGCCTCGTCATGCCAGCTGGTTCACAGCCTCAGTCGACCTCCTGCTACGGAGCTTTGAAATTGCCCGCGTGGCCGCCGACCCACCGAAAGGCTCGGAGCTGGCGGCGCGACCGGGTGGCTGGCCAGCCCTGCGCTACTGGCGTCTCCACGGGGCTCCGCGCACCTACTACTCGGACTATGACAAGCATTGGCTGCAGACGTTTGCGCAGCGGCTCCAGTTACTTCGGGACCGGTCAGGAGATAAGGAGAACTGGGTTATCTTCGATAACACCACGCTGGGTCACGCCACCGAGAACGCCGTCCGACTGGACGATGCGTTGCTTCCAAGCATGCCGCTTCCATGACGTTTCCTATGCAGCGCCTGGCCAGAAACTACCGCATCGCGGACGCTATGGAAGAGCCTGTGCCTGCTCAGGGTCGGTCAGCTCCAATAGAACCGGGGTATGGTCCGACGGTTTGTCCCACGTTCTTGGCTGCGGATCTATGGAGCACCCCTGTAGATACGGCACAAGCTGGGGCGAGAGCAGGAAGTGGTCGATCCGGATTCCCCGGTTGTGTCGGAAGGCCTCGCGAAAGTAGTCCCAGAATGTGTATTGCCCGGCAAGGCCAGGGTGGATCTCCCGGAAAGCATCCCTGTAACCCAGCTCGAGAAACCCTCGAAACCGCGCTCTCGATTCAGGCTGGAACAGTGCGTCACGAATCCACGAAGACGGTTTATAGCAGTCGATATCTTCCGGGATCACATTGAAGTCTCCACCGATGATGGTCGGCTGCTTAACCCAGAGAAGCATTTGTTCGTGCAGGCGGTCCATCCACGCCAACTTGTACGCGAACTTTTCGGTGCCGACAGGATTCCCGTTGGGCAGGTAGATGTTTACGATCCGGATGCCATGAACGATCACTTCAAGGAAGCGGGCATGGCTATCCTCCGCATCTCCGGCAAGACTCCTGTTGATCACCTGGACTGGAAGACGAGACAAGACAGCGACCCCGTTATAGGCCTTTTGCGTCACAACGGTGCTCGAGTAGCCGATATCGTCGAACACGGCGCCGGGAAAGTCGGTGCCTTTGAGTTCCTGAAGAAGCAGCACATCGGGCTCGTTCGTCTGAAGCCAGCTCAGAACGTGTGGGAGCCGGGACCGGATGGAATTGACGTTCCAAGTCGCTATTCTGATCGCTTGCTCCTGACCATGTCGGGATTCATCCCCGGCTGCCTTATCATCACGCATCCTCGCAATCACCACAAACTCGGCGCGGCCCACGATTGCAGGCGGTGCTCGGGACAGTGCAGATGTGAGGAGCCGCCAAGGAGACGGCACTCTGCTCGTTGAGTGATCTGGTGAGTGAGCGGAGGCGATGTGTCGCCAGGGAGTGAGATGGTGCGCCCGGAAGGATTCGAACCTCCGGCCTATTGGTTCGTAGCCAATTGCTCTATCCAGCTGAGCTACGGGCGCACATGCGAGGCCGGCGACGGGAGCCGCCAGCAATCACGAGCCAGCATTCTGTCTGCCGGCACTTTTCTAAGATACCAAGAGGGATGGGGAGTGTCCACCACGGCATCCTCGTGCCGCGCCCGAGGCGGGCTTTACTTTGCAGGCGCCTCAGCTACCGGCGGCGGGGTCTGCGGGGGCAGGAGCGAAAGTTCCTCCACGATATCGAGCCCGGTACGCCGGAGCAACTGCTGCACAATCACCTTGGTCAGGCGCGTCGCGTCGAACTCCACTCGAACCTGCTGCGCCGCCTCGTTTACACGTAGCGCACGGATGCCGTACACCTCGGACAGCTTGTTGATCGCGAACATGGTCCGTTCGGTGGGGTGCTCGGTGTAGCGGAACAGGACATCGACTGGCGTCATGATGCCTGATCATACCAGCCGACTATCCCGTGGAACGCTGCGTTCAGGGGTCGTCCAGTCGCCTCGCCGCCAGGTTCCGTTCAGGGTCGGTCGCGCCCTCTCAGACAGCGCAATGCCGCCTGAAAAGGCGCTCCGGCAACGGTGCATTAGTGGAGTGCCCGGAGGTAGTTCTCGATTTCGGGAGTGGTCCAGTCCTGGGCGCCGATAAACTTCCGGCGCACGATGCCGCTGCCATCAATGATGTAGGTCTCAGGGGGCCGAGTGGTATCGAAGGCCTGGTTGGAAGCGCCGCTGGCGTCGAGCGCGGTGCGTAGCGTGATGTGGTGTATCCGGAGAAACCGGGCATACTCATCCGCATCTTGATCAAAGGACACTGCCAGGACGAGGATTCCGGGCAGGTCCCGCTGCATGGCGGTGAGCGAGGGAAACTCGACCAGGCAGGGCGCGCACCAGGAAGCCCAGAAGTTGAGCACAACGACCCTGCCGCGCATGGCAGCGAGCGTTGCACCCGGCAGGCGCAACGCGGGAGCCGGCTTGCCGATGAGCCCCAGTGGCGCAATACCCGTGTTGCAGCCGGGCGTCCCGAGCAGCGCAGCGGCAGCCAGGAAAGTGGTGCTGAGCAGGGTAGTGAGCGGTCGGGGGAGCACGTCTTTATCATAAGGTTCAGGAACAGATCGCCCGTGCCGCGGCGCCAGGCCGGGAACCCGGGCGACCGGGCGGGGAGCGAGGGTCACAGCAGATGGAGAAGCAAATCAAAGCAGATCCTTCCACTTCGCTCAGGATGACGCTCGATCGAGGAGCGGCGGCGGCACCCGCCATAATCGTGAGCATCATCGTGCCTGCGCGGAACGAGGAGTCTGATCTTGCTGCGTGCCTGCACTCGCTGCTGGCGCAGAACGAGCCCGGCTGGCAGCTTGGTACGGAGTGGGAGCTGCTGGTGGTCGACGATGGTTCGACCGACCGCACCCGCGAGATTGCAGCGGCAACATTCGCTGCGCATGGCACGGCCGGCCTGCGCATCCTTGCCGCGCGTGACCCGTTGCCGAAGGGCTGGACGGGCAAGAACAATGCCTGCTGGACGGGAGCCGGGGCGGCACGCGGGCGGTGGCGGTTGTTCACCGATACCGACACGGTGCACCACGCCGGCTCCGTGAGCCGCGCCGTGGTGGCGGCGGAGCGGTACAAGGTGCGCCTGCTGTCGTACTCGCCC
>CAXTEW010000193.1:1799-5644 GCA_964243175.1 uncultured Acidobacteriaceae bacterium | reverse complement strand
TCGAGAAAACTCTCGCCTTCCTGCTGGAAGACTGCCCGCACGAGCATGGCTTTCTCTACCACTTCATCGATATCGAGAGTGGCCAGCGCATGTTCGAGTCGGAGCTGTCGTCGATCGATACGGCACTGCTGCTGTGCGGGGTGCTGCTGTGTCGCCAGTACTTTGCCGGCAATGCGCGGATTGCCGCGCTCGCGACCACCTTTTACCGGCGCATCGATTGGCAGTGGATGCTGGACGAGGGGCCGACGCTTTCAATGGGCTGGCTGCCGGAGCAGGGCTTCCTGAAGCATCGCTGGGATATTTACGCCGAGCTGATGACCATGTACCTGATGGCCATCGGTTCCCCCACGCACCCGATCCCGGTCGAGACCTGGAATGCGCTGCAGCGGCCGCTGATCCGCTTCGGTGGCATCGAGTACATTTCCGGCGTGGCGCCCTTGTTTATCCACCAGTACGCGCATGCCTGGTGTGATTACCGCGACCAGCGCGATCTCCATGCCAACTACTTCACCAACTCCATCGCCGCCACGCGCGCCCACCAGTTGTGGTGCGTCAACCTGGGGCAGAAGTTCGGCTGGGTCGACCAGGATATGTGGGGAATTTCGGCTTCGGACTCGAAGGACGGCTACCGCGTCTGGGGTGGACCCCCGTCGATCGGCCCACTCGACGGCACGCTGGTCCCCTGTGCTGCCGCCGGGTCGCTCCCGTTTCTGCCAGCAGAGTGCTCGCATGTGCTGCTGAGCATGCGCGAAAAGATGGGGCCCCGGGTGTGGACGCGCTACGGGTTCGTCGATGCTTTCGACATGAAGGGCAACTGGTTTGCCGAGGACGTACTCGGGATCGACCAGGGTATCAGCGTGCTGATGGCTGAAAACCTGCGTACCGGCTTCATGTGGCAATACTTCATGCGCAACCCTGAGATCACGCACGCCATGACTGAAGTGCAGTTCCACCCTGACCCGGACGCGAACACGCAGGTGCTGTAGGGCAAATGCATGCCTTTTGGGGCAAACCGCCTGCGCGGCTGGCGGCCACTTCGTGGCGCGTACTGGACAAGTCTTCTGCCGCCCGTCGAAAGGCAAGCCTTATCCGGGATCGCGAGCACCCGCAAGTACCCGCCACCAAGTGGCCGCCGGCCGCGCAGTCGGTTCTGTGGGGGTACCATGAGGCTCGACAGGAGTCTCCATGAGTGATGCATCTACCCTCGCGCCTGAGTACCTATGGCTCGAGCAGCATGGCGAAGCACCCGGAGCACCGGGTCTGCCGGGCCGCTGGACTTCCAGCATCAAGAACAGCGTGGGATGCGCCTACTCGGCGTCGTCCAAAGTCTGGTACACGATGTCGCACGGCATCCTGAACGAGATCTACTACCCGACGATCGATCGCCCGCAGATCCGCGACATGGAGTTCCTCGTCAGCGACGGGGAGACCTTCTTCCACGAGGAGAAACGCGACACGGCCCGCAAGTTCTCCTATATCGACCCCGCGGCGCCTGCCGGGCGGCAGGTCAACCGCGATCCAGGCGGTCGCTACACGATCACCAAGGAGACGATCTGCGATCCGCATGCATCGGTGGTGCTGGTGCGGGTCCGGTTGGAGGCTGAACCGGAACTGCTGTCCCGTCTGCATCTGTATGCGCTGCTTTCCCCGCACCTGGGTGGGGGCGGCGCCAACAACTCGGCGCGCGTGGTCGACGTGGCCGGCTCGCGCACGCTGCTGGCCTGGCGTGACAACACCTCGCTTGCCATGGCGACCGACTGTGGTTTCTCGCATGCTTCGTGTGGGTTCGTAGGCACGAGCGATGGCTGGCAGGACCTCAAGCACGACTTCCGCATGCACTGGGAGTATGGTTCGGCAACAGACGGCAATATCGCGATCATGGGCGAGGTGGATCTGCATCGCGCCGTGGCTACCAGCAGCACGATCCGCGAGTTTGTGCTGGCCATCGGCTTCGGAGAAAGCCACCATGCGGCACTTTCCGCCACCATGAGCGCGCTGGCAACGCCCTTCGACAAGAACCTGCAGCGTTTTATCCGGCAGTGGGAGCGTGTGCAGCTACCCGGGGACCTGCAATCGTTTACCGGCGATGGAGGCCGGCTGTTGCGAACCAGCCAGAAGGTCGTCCTGATGCATGAGGACAAGACCTACGCCGGCGCCTTTATCGCATCCATGTCAATCCCGTGGGGCTACGCGAAGGGCGACGACGACCTTGGCGGCTACCACCTGGTATGGACCCGGGACATGGTGCAGTCAGCCAGCGCGCTGCTCGCGATGGGGCGCGTGGAGACGGCGCTGAGCGCGCTGGTGTACCTGGCCTGCAGCCAGAAACCGGACGGCAGCTTTGCCCAGAATTTCTGGGTCAATGGCACGCCCTACTGGACCGGTATCCAGCTGGACGAGGTGGCGTTCCCGATTATCCTGGCCTGGCGCCTGTGGAAGGCTGGCGGGCTGGCGAACTATGACGTGTTCCCCTTTGTGTCGCGCGCGGCTGGCTTCCTGGTGCGTTTCGCGCCGATCACGCAGCAGGAGCGCTGGGAGGAAAATGCCGGCTACTCGCCGTCGACGCTCGCCGCGGTGATCAGCGGCCTGTGCTGCGCGGCAGAGATTGCGACCGCGCATGGGTCGCCGGAGCTGGGCACCTTCCTGAACGAGCATGCCGACTGGATCCAGTCGCACCTGGAGGAGTGGACCGTCACGAACGATGGGGTACTGCACCCTGACGTGAAGCGGCACTACATCCGGGTACAGCCGCCGTCGCAGGGCGAGCCCTGGTACCGGAACGATGTGGCGCCGGGTAATGTGCGGCTGAACAATCGCGCGCCGTGGGAGGAAAGCGAGTTCCCGGCGAACGCAATCATCGATGCAGGCTTCCTGGAGCTGGTGCGCTACGGGGTGCGTCGTGCGGACGACCCGCTCATCATCGATTCGCTGAAAGTGGTCGATAGGATACTGCGTGTGGATGCGCCCCAGGGCCCATGCTGGCGCCGCTACAACCATGATGGCTACGGCGAGCAGAAGGGCGGCGGCCCTTTCCTTCACTATGGACAGGGCCGCGCGTGGCCTCTGCTGACTGGCGAGCGGGCCCACTACGAGCTGGCTGCCGGGCACGATGTCATGCCGTTCGTACGGGCGATGGAAGGCTTCGCCTCCCCGGGCGGCATGCTGCCGGAGCAGATCTGGGACCAGCGCATCTCGCTCGACACGACCGCCGGCCCGGTGGTGCTGGGCGACCCGGCAGGCTCGGCGATGCCGCTGGTGTGGGCGCATGCGGAGTACCTCAAGCTGGTGCGCTCCGCCAAGGATGGCCGCGTCTTCGACCGCATCGCCGCGGTGGAAGCACGTTACGGCGCCGGTCCGCTGGCGAGCCCAATTGAGGTGTGGAAGATGCGTCGCCCCTTGACGCACCTGCGGGCAGGCAAGACCCTGCGCATCATCGCGGCCGACCCGTTCCACGTCCTGTACACAAACGACAACTGGATCACCCAGCGGACACTCACCTCGCGGAGCCTGGGGCCGGCTGGCTCCGTCGTCGACGTCCTGACCACGGCGGCGCAGTCGGCGGAGCTTGTGTTTACGCTGTACTGGCCCGCGGCGAAGAGCTGGGAGGGGCGGAACTTTTCCGTGAAAATCAACGCGGAAACGCCGCCGCCTGCCCCATCTGGGAGTGCAGCATCCATGCAAGAGGCATAAAATAACGTTGACGCTCTGAATTTAGGACCAGCGCCTGCGTTGTCCTCGATCGTGACGCACAACGAAATACCATCCACTCCGGAGAAAGATTCTTACTACATGAGCGACGCGACCAGCGAGACGACGAGCGATATCAACCAGCTTTCCATCAATGC